>NZ_JAVRBM010000009.1:82077-123739 GCF_034531255.1 Nostoc sp. ChiQUE01b
AAAGCAAGAGACGCGATAAATCGCCGTCTCTACAATAATCAGTCTTTCCTGTTGACGGCGATTTATCCCATCTTTGTGATCTATAATTTCCATCAAAAAATCTTAACCGAACCGTATTAAGAAGAGATAGATTTTATTCTCTAATTAATTTTATCACCTCTTCTACTAATTCTTGTGGTACAGTTTCAGTTTCACCATAACGCCAAGGCCCTGCTATCATTTCTAAGTATGGTTCTCTATTGAGGATTGTTAAGTTGTTCTCTTCAACGCTGTGGATTACTGTTAAAGGAATTAATTCCTCTTGAGTGTCAGTGTTTAGTATTTTGAAGAATTCCCACCATTCTGCCACACGCTCTAAAGAGTTACTAATAATAATGTAGTGACTACAACTAGGCAACAAGATTTTATCAGCTTCTTTCGGCATACCGCCTAGATCAACTAACACTAAATCTGTATATCTGCGAATTTCTTTGATTACTTCAGCTTGTTGAGAAAAATATTCTGCTGGATTCTCAGGTTTTTTCCAGCGTCCAGCAATTTCTGATAGTTTATTGGCTAGTTCTGGATTTGTATGCATCATCTGGGCAAACCAATCTCCTTCACCATCCCATGTGACTCGATGTAAATAAACTTTATTATTCCAACCCATGTTAACTAGGGTTTTTTTTAAGGTGTAAGCTAAAAGGCTTTTACCACTATTAGGAGGGCCACCAAATACGATCGCAGGACAAGGTGATTTAGGTACTAACTTAAATTTATCACCTGGGACAAGTTCTGGACACTGACTAACAACAACTACCGCTTCAGTAGTTCTGATGTTGTAGCAAGCTATCCATGAGGCTTGTTGACAACGCATAACTAAGTGAGTATAAAGCCATACTGGGGCTTGTCCCCATAAAACTATCTCTCTATTCCAGTTCAAATCACTAGGTAGAGTCAGTGAATTTAAAGCTTGAGGGGAAATATCAACAGCATGAATTAATAAACACTGATAGCGATCGCCATCAACTGTAATTACTTCATTGACTTTTAATTCTAAATTACCGTTGAGCAAATTGTTCTTAGTAGAGCCTTGAATTTGTCCTACTTCTACTGTCGGTGTCTGACTATGTACGACTATTGCGCCTTCAAGCTGAGGATAGTAGCATCCTATCCAAACAGCATTCCGGCATTGATAAGCTAAGTAGCTGTAGAGCCAGTTAGGAGCTTTACCATCAATGACTACTCCATAATTAAAGTCTATCCCTTCTGGTAACTCCAACTCTTTTAGTACTTCTGCTGGAAGTTGATTGTTATGGGGAATTTGAATCTTTTGGTAAGGTTGCTTCTGTGCATCATACTCGCAAATCAGCTTAAGTGTCATTGCTTAGTTCCTTAACTTAGTTAACTGACTGGATTTATTATTGAGACGATACCGAGATGATGGAAGATCGCCTTTCCTCTATTGGTGATACTAGATATAGCGATGACAACATTTAGGTGTAAGATTTATGTCTGCTGAATCTACTCAATTTTTTGACATACCTCCAACCGTGGAATTACTAAGGAGTTTTTTACCTTCCAAAGCAGTTTTATTAGAAGAAAATGCTTTGAAGAAAACCTGGAGAATATACATATATTTAAAAACTATATATGGTGTTGGTATTACTTTAGGAAATGATAAATATATTAACTCGCACTTGGCTGGGAAAAATGCCAGTTATGAGTTTAGTTTTTTAGACTGGTTGAGCCAGCTTGATATTTGCTTATCAAATCAAATACCAAAGCAGCTTAATAAGTCTAAGGAAAACAGTAATTCTATTAAAAAGCAACAAAAAGCAGAAGAACGAGAGAAGGCAAAAGAAAATATCGATTTACTGCAACAACTTACTATTGAAGATATTTGGCAACAGATTTTTTATCGCCAAGAAGAACGAGACAAATGGATCGATGATTTTAAATATTTCTACAAAACTTCAGAGACAGAAATTCAGCAATTATTACAGCTTCGTCCTTTCGATAGTCAAGGCGGCAATTTCACAAATCAGACTCGTCTTTATCGGTTAGACTTCCAAAATAGTCTGGCTAATGCTCAAAAAACTCATTGGCTTCAACCAATTTCTGATTCTAATCAAAAACTAACAGGAAATTATTGTAAGGTCAATTCTTGGTTACAACTAATTCCTGAATCATTAGAGCAAAATAATAATCAAGGATTCAATGGCGAAGTCAATTCTGAATATATAACTAATGAAGAACTTGCAGATTTTATTAATAAATTTGCCAAAGGTACTCAAAAAAGACTGCTTTTTGCAGCTGAGTTTATTATGCCAGCAAGTATTAAAAAGCAAAAATATAATGCTCTGATTAACACATTAGAATTGAATTGGTCTAAATCTGATTGCGTCAAGCCTTTAAAGATAACCTACAAGAAATTTCAAACCTCTCCAGTAATCACAACTATCATTTTTCCGGTAATTTTTTACTACATCAAACGCGGCCCTTACCTTTATGCCATTCGTACAACAGAATTTGAGGAGCCAAGATACTACTGGGAAGGTTATCGCTTAGATCGAATTCTGGATGTGGAAATATTAGATTGGGATAATGAACAGATTCCAGTAAAGTTACGCGAACTCAAGGATGAAAATGAACTACCCACTCCTGAAGAAGTGGAAGATTCTTTATATGCAGATACTTTGGGTTATGCCTTTTGGAAAATTCAAAAAATGATGTTTGTGAGATTTGAACGCAATCATTATAGAAATTATATCCAGGATACTTCGCGGCAGAAAATATTTAAAGAAATTAATTTCAAAAATTTTCAGGAACTTAATAGCGATTTAGATAATTTTTTTAATAACAAAGAGATTACCCTAATCTTACAGTCTTTGCGGGGACAGATAAGTGAAAAATATGTCTTTTGTATAGCCAATTATTACGAAGATGATATTGATGTTTTTTTGCGACTTTTAAGTTGGGGTAAAAATGTCAAGGTTATTTTACCTTTTGAGTTGAAAGACAAAATCTTTCAAGAGATTGAATCTATGATGAAACAGTATCAAGAGAAATAGATAATATGTACAGGTAAGAGGCTAGAGAGATGAATTTGAATTCTATTAACAAACCAAAGCTAACTACTCGTTTTGAAGAAGCATTAGTGTATGCAACTCAACTTCATGCTCAACAAGTGAGAAGAATTAGCGGTGTTCCTTACGTTAGTCATTTGCTCAGTGTTACTGCATTGGTTATAGAAGATGGGGGAAGTGAAGATGAAGCGATCGCAGCCTTACTACATGATGCCATAGAAGATCAAGGAGGGAGAATAACTGGTGAAATTATTCGTCAAAAGTTTGGCGACAAAGTAGCAGATATTGTTGAAAGTTGCACTGAATCTGATGTTGTTCCTCAACCCTCATGGAAAGAACGTAAACAAAAATATCTTGAAAACATTTCTCAGGGTTCACCAGAAGTTCTCAGGGTAGCACTCGCTGACAAAGTACACAACGCACGCTCAAATTTGATTGAATGGGATCTTTATGGAGATAAAGCTTGGAATAAAGAACAACGCCAGAGAACTCTTTGGTTTTATCGCTCAGTTATAGCAGTGGCACAAACATTGACAGATTCCAGGCTTGTAGAAGAATTAAGACGAATTGTTAAGCAATTAGAAGCTTTTGAATAAGGACAAATCGAGTTGTACAAATTACTTTTTGCAGAGAATTCTTCTGATTGGTGATGGAAATTCCTGTTTCCTAGAGGATGTCAAAGTTGAAGAATAATTCAGAATTCTCAAAGTTTAGGAGATAGCAATTTTGAAATACTCTTTGCATAAACAATCAAAAGAACGTTCTCCTGTCTCTGTTGAGCAGGTGCAGCAAGAACCACCTTTGTGGAAATCTCCGTTAATTTGGCTTTGCGCTAGTAGTAGTGCGTTGCTGATTGGAGTTCCTCTGCTTATGGACGGCTTAACCCATCGGGTAAATAGTGCCTTGTTCATGGATGTATCTCGGTCAAACCAACCTTACCAAACTTCCTTAGAGGCGCTTTGTCGCCAATATGTTGAGCATTTGGTGGAGGGTGATATCCGTATTTTAGGGAAGTTTGCAGATCGGGTACAAATATTGAACAATCAGGAGTTTCAAGAGCGCGATCGCCTGTCGATACAAAACCAATGCAAACAGATTACCATGCAACCATCAGGAATTGGTCGAATTCCAGGAACATCGTTAGTTGACGCGCTCTCTCGTTTAGAAACGGAGATTGGACACCAACAAAACCAAGGTAATACTCGACCTGTGGCGGCGGTAGTCGTTATCCAAGCTGCCGAACTTGTTAATCACCAACAACAAGATTTTACTGTGATTAAATCAAAGATTGAGGCCATTATCCACAAAGGTGGTGCAGTAGCGATTATTGGCCCGGATATCGATTTACAGAACCAATTGAGCCACGAGCTTAGTTCGGTTAAAAATACTCAAATTTGTACCTACTCTGACAGTCAAGCTTGTCTCGATTGGCTATTCCAAATCGCGCGGAAATAGACCTTTCCTAGTAGTGATTAAGATGATTTTAGTAGTTGTAGGAACAGAGAAATGATACCTGAAATCCCACCAAAACGCAAAGATAGACTTGAGCGCTGGCTGAAAATTACACCAAGAATTTTCTTCAGAATGCCAGACTTTGATAAAGCAAATATCATAGCAGCAATTCAAGAATATGCCAAATATAATTTAGCGAAATCGCAAATTGCTAAATATGATGCCGTGCGCTCTCGCCGTTTATCACGTAATCACCGACAGATTACCCAATTTATTGTTATTTTGGCAGGGTCTTTGACTTTTTCTGTAGCCCCTCAATTACTTGCAAAACAGGCAGGAAGAGGCCCTTGGGCAATATCGGCGGGTTTGTTAGGCGGCGGATTAGCCAGCTTTTATGCTCATAGTAATGCAACTAAAGTGTTAACAGGAATTAAGCTGAAAAACAGCACCCAAAATACTCGTAAAGCCATTTTAGATAACAAAAAGTAAGGATATTTTATGCTAGAAGAGAATTTTAATCATTTTGAGGAAACCCCTGAAGACGTATATACTCAAAGTCAAAGTGAAAGGCTTAATGAAATCGAGGGAATTCATGATAGTAAACCTGAGAAAGAGGCACTTATTATTAGTGTATCCCTCAGTATTATTGAAGCAGCAGTTGCCTTTTATATGATTGCCTCGGCTGGTGTTTTTATTGCTTCAATGGTCAGCTTATTTCCTGTAGCTTTGCTTTGGGCGATCGCTAACTACAATGCCGAGAAAGTAGAATTACCAGAAGCTTACGACGAATTAGTAGAAAAATATTATGGAACAGTTCAAGAATCATCCTGAAAAAATTAGCCTAGAATCTGTATTTACACTGCAAATAATTCCTGATGAACGAGACTACAAAGAACAGATCATTGATGCTCGTCTCAAGTGGATTTCCGAAAATGACCCCCACAATCCTCTGAAGAACTTTAGCATGGTTGACTCTCAAAGTGAGATAGATTTTTTTGTGTCTCGCCAGCAAGAATTAGAACAAGAAAAAGAAAGGCATATTCGTCAGCGAAAGCTTCAGTTGCAAGAAGAGATACAAGAAATTAAAACGGACAAACCGCCTGAATTGGCTATCAGCTTAGTCGGGCCAGATTATATGGTACGGGATAAAATTCAACAATATCAAGAGCAAGAAACCAGGAAACGAGAAGCAATCTGCGATGACGAAGTTCAATTAATTGCAGGCAGATATAATAGCCTCAAACAGCAATGCGAAGAACGGATTAGCCAAGCTCGTGCTAACTATCAAGCTGCCTTTCGCATCTGGCAAGAAGACCGCGCCTGGGGAGCGGAGGGGCAGAGGGGTGGAGGGGAATGAGGAAGCAGGGGGAGCAGGGGGAGCAGGGGGAGCAGGGGGAGCAGGGGGAGCAGGGGAAAAAAATTTAATATTCCTAACTCCTCACTCCTAACTCCTCACTCCTAACTCCTAACTCCTAATTCCAAACTCCTAACTCCTAACTCCTAACTCCTAACTCAGCACTCTTTTACCCAATCCCCAATCCTCATGAAAAACTACTTTTTTCAAGCCGCTAAGATATTTTTTAACCCGGAAACCCTCGTTCCTTTCATTATCGGCACGATTTTTTTATCTGTTTTGGGGAATGCTCTCACCCAAATATTGTTTAATGTTTTTGGCACTACCACAACTGCTGCTGTGGGAATTGCTTTCGGTTCTGTATTGATTTTTATGTTTTCAGTGTGGTTTTTGGCTAAGTCATTAAGCAAAATACGATCGCCTGAAATCGATTTAGGTAAATTGCCTCCCAAAAAACACAAAGGACTAATATTGTTAGTCAGCCGGGATGAACCTTGTAAGAAAGCAATAGAATATCATCTGCCAGAACTAGAATATTGTTGGTTAATTTGTTCTTCCCAGTCTCTTGATTTAGCCAAAAAGTTAAAACAGGATTTTCCTAAGTTAAAAATCGCAGAACCAATTGTGGTTAACGATATCTACGATCCTCTAGAATTCTATCAAGTTGTGAAAAAAATCTACAAAAATCTCCCTCCAGGATGGACAATAGAAGATGCGATCGCTGATTTTACTGGCATGACTGCCCAAGGTAGTGTAGGAATGGTACTTGCTTCGTTGTCTGTACAAAGTCCCTTGCAATACACCCCAGCTGAATCTAAAAATGGACAACCTAGTGGTTATTCTCTCAATCCCATTAAAATTACTCTCAAGCAGCAGTTTCGCGGAGAGACAAACTAAGTAAATTTTTATCAAAGTCTATATTTATACTTACTATTTAAGTTTACAGATGATGGCGATCGGTGAATATTTTACTCGATTTCACTAAAAGTATTGTTATATCTAGGTTTGAGGCAAATTGTAGGAGTTTTGTATCAGCTTCATCGACACCACTCCCGGAATCGCCCAAACCCTATGTTTTTCGTTGAGGGGTGTCGATTGCTTACAGGGAGCGGGTTTGAGGTATGTGTTTGGCTCAATTTCGAGCGACGTGTATAATGATTTTTAGACTGGTGTCGATTTGGCGGCTGAAACCCTTACTGGGTAAAGGCTCCTAGACGAACTCCCTACCGATTGGGTTAAATCGGATTAGTTGAAAACTTTGAGAAGGGACATAATGAAAATTCCTCAAAGCCCTACCGATTGGGTTAAATCGGATTAGTTGAAAACAAAACCTTGAGTGCTTCAACTTCGTTACGGTTTCCAGCCCTACCGATTGGGTTAAATCGGATTAGTTGAAAACGTTAGGGTGAAGATTGATGGTTCCACCTTGAGCATCCCTACCGATTGGGTTAAATCGGATTAGTTGAAAACTTTTAGCGATCCTTGCTTGCAATACTCTGCTGTCGTCAGTACCCTACCGATTGGGTTAAATCGGATTAGTTGAAAACCGTATAGTTGGCCGTTTTTTACCAGATTGTCATACTGAGACCCTACCGATTGGGTTAAATCGGATTAGTTGAAAACGTTGTATACCCGATTCCTAATCCTCCTCCATATAAAACCCTACCGATTGGGTTAAATCGGATTAGTTGAAAACGTTCAAGTGAGTAATCTTTCATATCCTTTAAGAAAAGTTGAAACAACCCTACCGATTGGGTTAAATCGGATTAGTTGGAAACAGTAACAGCAATGCCGTTGAACTGTTGGTTACCTATGTAACCCCTACCGATTGGGTTAAATCGGATTAGTTGAAAACAATGAAAAACCTCCTGTATCCGTAACTGGGAACAGGAGGTAATTTTTAATGATAATAAAATATTTAATCAAACAACGATTGGTAATTATTCGCTTATTTAAGGATTTTTATTAACTTCTTCCTCTTTACCATAGCGATATAGAATTAATTTCCCTTGAGAAGAACGACAACTAACCCGCACTCCTTGAGTCACGCGAAAGTGGTCAATATCTCCCATATTAGTATACTTATCATACTGCAATCCCCCATGCTTTTTGAGAATAGCAGTATCACCATCATAATCTTCTAAGAGATAAGAAACTTTAGCTAAAGTCTCTTGTAACTTTACCCTTGATTGCTTCTCCTTTACCTTTTTGTAGTCAGCTTCAAAGGAATCTTGATACTCTAAATTCAAGAAGGGGAGTAAACCTTCTGAGAGCAAATCATCTTTACACTGATTCCAAATTAGCTGTCCCCAAGTCGAAAGTGTCATTTTCCCGTCAATTTCTGCAAGCATAGCTTCAGGAATTCCGACTGTTTCACTTGCAGAAAGTCCAGCACCAGCATCCAATAATGCCAGTTGACGTGCATAAGGTTTAATTAACGAAACATCTACAGCTATAGGTAAGCGCGGAATCGTAATTAAATCAGATTTTTCACCTTCAAAAATATAAATTATTTCATCAGCATAAAACATCCCAATGGTATTGAGATAACCTTGTAAACTCTTGAAACTACCAACCAAATTAAAATAAATTTTGTATTTATCCCGTTTCAATTGTGGTATGGTATTTTCTAACCAAACAATTAACGCATCAATTCCCAGAGAAAAAGCTTCAGTACTAGCAGTAGAAAGCCCACTAGGAGCAAAAGTACTAGCATTATTTAATCCTTGTTTTCTGAGAAAATCTTCAACAATTTTAGCAGTAGTTTTACCTTGGGCTGTATCAGTAACAATGAGAAAGTGAATATCTTCTTTTCCCTGACTTAAATTATCTTGATAAATGCCATAAATTCCATTCAACTCTGCACTAGCACGACGAATCTGGGAAATTTTAGCACCTAAAAGTTGTTCGTCGGCTCTTTGTTTGAGAATTGCAATAATCTGCTTGACATCCTCTGGTGTTTTCTCTTCATTCAGATTTGCTGTATCTCGCAAGCGCGAATACCAATCTTTTTCGTCAGGATTAGCTCGGTTGATTTGATTGGTTAATAAACTGGTACCAATGCTAGAAATAATAACTTGATGCATGATATTTTGGAAAATAGGGTGAAGATAAGAAATATTTTATCTTTAGTTGCGATCTACGCTGACAGAAGGTATCACCCTAACCCAGGCGAAACCCATCGCATCTTGTAATTTCTCTGACAAAAGTCCTAATTTATCATATTGAGGGTTAGATTTTTGACTTTTGCGAGAATTATCAGCAATCAATCGTCATCGAAATCATCATCATCATCTGGATCTAATTCTTCATCACTAGAATCGGGTTCGGGACAGTCTACATTTTCAACTTTATATGCACCCCAAAGGTAATTTTCAGTTTGGCGATCGCATTGCTCCTCGATCCGCTCTAAGCTTTCTTCAGTGGTAGATTCATTACTTGAATTAAAATTAAAACCGAAAGATGTATCACTTGGCATAATTTTCTCCTATTTAAACATTGTTTATCCAATCAGCATTCAGAATTCAGTTGCGTAGCTTTCCAGGGATCTTGCTGGCAAGAGCGTCTGTCTGCGACACGAGAAAGCGAAAGTAGATAGCGTCATTACACATTACGAATTATTTTAATCTCGACGCATGACTCGTTTGATATTTTTATCATCATTGAAGGCTTTTCTAATCTTTTCAGCAACTCCGAGAGCGTTAGGAATAGTATAGAGAAAAAGTTTTGCATGAGAATAATCACTAGAGAATACCCGAATATCTCCTAATAAAAGCGGTTTCCTACCTAAGCAGGTTCTCCCAAAATCTAACAATTGGTATAGCGGCCCTCTTTCTACCTGAATATCCAGCACACGATAAAGTTCAATAAAATTGACTTCCTTCCAAAAAACACCAGATTTGGTAATTAACCTTTGGGTAGTTAAAATATAACTGGTGGAGCGAATCTGAATATATTTCCAATAAAAATAAGGCAGAGGTAGAATTGTCCAAAATAGAAGAATTAGCAGCAGATGCCAGAGAAAATTTTCAACTAAAATTTTGACTAGAGAGGGATGAAAGTTTAAAATTCCCGACTCTGCTGCTTGTGAAGTGATGGTTGTTTTGTTGACTTTCTTCATCATCATCTGCTCCAAACTGCTATGTAATTACTGTTTGTGATTGCAGTATCACATAGCAGTGGAAACAGAGATTTCCAAGGGAGAGCGGATTCTCAAGTATTAAAAACTGGTCGGGTTCCCCAAGTTAACTTTAATTGTGCATTCTCTAAGTTTTGAATGAATGGTTGAAGTTGGTCTCCCTCAGTTCGGTGCTGCCAAGGCGAATTGGGTGTGCGATCGCCATGAAACACTGTGACAATTTCTAAATATTTATTTCCCTCAATAGGTAACATTCTATGCCAGACAGAACTAACTACTAAAACTTCTGTTTCTTCCTCTCTGCCATTTTTTTGTCTTATTATTGTTTTTCTTCCACCAATGGCTTGAGTTTGTTTATAAATCCGCTTGTGAAACAATTCAATAACTTGAGATTGACTAACAGGTTTACTGTAAACAGCAACACGTTTTTTATACCAAGCTTCTCGCCAGTTTAAAGATTGAGGTTCTTTAACCTGAAAATATTTCTTACATTCATTCTCTAAATTTTTGAGAAAATTATCTAGCTGTTCTGGAGTTCTGATATCATCTACCCACTCAGAAATATCATTTTTCCAGCCTGAATCTTTGCATTCCCAATGACAGCCAATTAACTTATCATAACGAAGATTTTGATGATAAAAATTCTTGTGCCATACTCTGCGCCAAGATTTGCCAAAACCACCCATTGTGTAAGCAAATTTAATCAAATATTTGATAAAATTTACATCAGCATTAGGGGCGCTAATATGCAGATTTCCTCTGATATCATAAGTAGGTTGCCAATCTGTGTTTGATGAAGGGTTTCGCAACTCCCAATAAATCTCTACTTTACCAGGGGCTTGAGTGTTACCAAATAGTTCGCCAATTTTTTTCTCTACTCGCTGGTTATCTTGCTGATTTTGACAACATCCTCCCAAAAGACGTTTAGCATGACCTCTTAAAGTTGCTTTAAAAACATTGGGGCGAAATTCTGGTTCTCCTGACAGCAAAACTGGCGTTATTCCCACTCCATGTAAAGATAAATTTATATCATATTGGTTCTTAGTAATAAAAGGTAGACCGTAGCCAGTACTAGTTTTTCCTCCTAAACCTTGTACCAAAGCACTCTTTAATTTCCCTGATATGTTTCTCCATTCTTCTTGAGATAGTAATTCAGTGCTACTAATTTCAAAAACTAACTCTGGTTGGTAGAAACTAATCAAAGCGAAAGCGCTAGTAGATTTTTCCTCTATCCCAATTTGTCTTTTTTCTTGAGGATGTACTACGTCTACTATGCGATAGTAGTTTTTCTCTTCTTTAACCGCAGTACCAGCCCAATCTCCTACAGGATATGCTCCATGAAACCGCAAAATGCCTTGAGTTAGAGGTTCTTTATCTCCACAGTATCTAATAGCTAGAGCGCGATCGCTCTTTTTACAGTACCGCAGAAAAACTCCTTTTACCCCGCTACCGGGAATAAAAGGAATTCCATTTTTACCTAGCATGGGACGAAAAATGCTATCCTGTCCGCAATTACTAAACAATCTATAAGGAAATTTGACACGAAAGCGGCAAAAATAGCCTTCTTCTAAAACATTTTGGGTTTCTGGGTATTGATAAGTAGGTTTTCCGTCCTCTTCTCTTGGATTTACCCACTGTTCGATCCATATATCTCGATGAGTGCGATCGCCTGCAAACTGCAAGCTACACCGAGGTTGTACTTGAGCGCGATACATGTGAGGAACGAGTTGTGGATCGGTTTCGATTATTTCCGGTACTCCCATATTTTGTCCCTGCTCTTGCGATGCTCTTTGAAATGCTTTAGCAAAACTCATATTTTTTAGTTCCTAAATATTCAATTCTCATCTTTCTTCCTGTATCTCTGAGTCCACCAAACTAAAGAATCACAAAACTGAGTTAGTACCATTAAAACTATAGTTCTGTCTTCTTGTGTCATATTCCAAATCCTATCGGTCATTTCTTGAATTTTCTTAGTATCCTCAAATGTCAGCTTTTCATTTGGCAAGCTAATTCCTATTGGCTTGAGTATATCGTTAGCCAAAGTATCCCAAACTTTTTTCCAATATTTTCCCTTCTCTTTAATTTCTTGCTTGCTCTCTCGTTCAAAGCGTAAATGTTCCCCCCAAAAGCGCTCTAGACCATACGCAACAGTCATTCGCATTCTATGTGATTCATTTAATACATTTTTTTTGTCTCGAAAATCACTGACTAGCTTTTGAGCATAGTGGTCTAAATTATAAGACTGCCATTCCTTTAATTCTTGAGGTTGATTTGATTCTGCTTGAGTCATGCTTTTTGCTCCTTTGAGGGCGTTTATGTTGTTTTCTTTAAAATGACATTAGTGCGACCAAAACCTACAGATTCTAATCCTCCAAAATAAAGCTCTTTGCTCGAATTGATTTGGGAATCGTTGACAAATTTATCCCAAGGATTACTATCTGTAGTGCTAGTTCGCAAAGCTATGGGAAAAACTAAAATACTTCCTTCTGGAAGTGCCTCTACGTTAAAAAATGATGTTCCTGCGACAGTTTTTTCATCTGGTTTTAGGGCTACCCGACTTTGACGATAGAGTCCCATATCATGAATGGTTGCCATTTCGGTATCTTTGACCACAAATACCAAATACTCTTGAATAGATTCAACTTCTTTAGTATATTCTTCCAGTTTGGCTTCTTCTTTTTTCAAAGGTAAACAACCTAAGTTAAAAAACAAAGCAGGACGTTCAGGCTTTTTAATACCACGAGGTACATAATAGCTATAAGGTTCAATTTTCTGTATGGATTTTCCAGCTAACTTTTGATATCTTTTGAGTAAAGCTGGGCAAGTTACCAGAACAACAGGCTGACCTGGACAATAAATAGGAAGCCAAAGAAGAGAAGCATATTCTATTTTGACCAGACCTTCACTTGTGCTATCAGCTTTTCCTGGTTTTGCATCTTTTCCATACCAATATTCAACTAAACTAAGTTTTTCTTGAGTTTCTTGCTGATCATCTTGTTCAGATGCATTACCATTTTTTGCTTGAGCTTTTTCTTCTAGACGCATATCTGCACGAAACCGACCACGAATTGAGCTACCAGGAATAATCCCAGTCAGGGTAAACTGGTCACGGAAGATTAAGTTAAGATTGCCAGTTTCTTCTCCTGCACTTGCACCTATATGCAAAGGAGCCAGAGTTTCGATGATGCCGTAGGCTTTTTGGTACATTTATATTACTCCATGATTGATGTTGAAATGAAAGTTCACCCACAGAGGAGTTTTAGGCGATCGCACTAGGTAACGGTAGCGCTAGTCCGCATCCCCAGCGTTTGAGGGATGGGCCTTCTTTGGGAAACCATTCATCAGGCCATTCTTGCCAAGATTGATTTATTGCTTCTGTGACAACGTAGACACTACCCGCAGGAACGGCATAACGTCCACGAGACAGGAGTTTTGGTGTTTGAGAATGCTGTTTCTTGTCAGTTTCCTGCTGTTGTGCTTGCGATTGCTGATTTTCACGATTTCCCAAGCGGTAACGAAAGGGTATAGGACGTTCAGTCAAAAGGGCTTCTAATGACCAAACTTTCCGTTCGTCGCTTTCTGGATCTGGTTTAGAGTATTTTTGTTGATCGCCCTTTTGTAAATAAACAGGCTCTCGATAGGATAGACGATTAGAACCCCAAATCGCCGGGGTAATTAAGGCAAAACTCTTTGCAATCGTGCGAGTGAGTAAAGTGGTGACATTTTGAGCTATTTCTTGACAGCTGACATCTACCATGTGTCCCTCACCACCAAAGCGATACCAACCAGACTCAAGTTTGGTGTTAGAAAGATAAACCAAGCAACTACCGGGTTCCATCTGCACGGAGTTCTCCAGAAATAAGCTTCCCTGGGGTGCTTCTTGGTTCTCATTCTTTCTCACAACACGCCGTTCATCTAATTCCAAACGGGGATGTAAGTGAGGTAAAAACTTCCAAGGATTTTTTTTAACTTCTTTGGCTTCATCCCACTGATTGATGGCTAACCAAGTGTTACTCTCAAATTTGTCATTCGGAGGTTCCCGATCTCCATCTCGCCAACCGTAAGATTCCTTCCCCTCCTGATAATATTTTTTCCAAGTTAGTTGGCACTTGATTTTGCCATCTTTAACTAAATAGTTACGTGGAGTGGGAACATAAAAGTTTTGTTCAGTTGGCTTCAACTCATCTATTATTCCCCAGAAAGGGCCAGCCAAAAGTAAATCACGAATTTCTGCATCTTTGTAGGAGGCTGCAAATAAACCTGATAAAGTTGCAGTACTAGGAGGAAAATAACTGCCAGAACGCCCCACTAAATTTTCTGGTGAGAGAAATTTTCCGGCACTACCGTAGAGAAGTCCCAGAGGTTCAATGATTATCAAATATTTGAATGGCGGACGATGAGACTGTTCTGATTGTGGGGCAGAACTCGACGTTTCTATTGTTGACATAGGTGAAATCCCACTTTGGCAAGGTTAATAATCCAGTCGTTGAGTGCTTTATTGACTTTGGTAATATCTATTTCTGTGGTGTCATCTGTGTAGTAATTCTGGCGATCGCCTAATATTCCTGTTTTGATGAGTTTTTTGTCTGCATCATAAATATTCCACCTGTTGTCCTGTTGTTGTATGATGGACATCTGCGTTGGAAAATAAATCTCCAACAGCCCTAACGCTATTTTGGTGCTTTCTTTGTTCAAAGCATGGCGTGATTCTAGAACCGCGACATCATTGTATATATGCGTCCAGTTTTGTTTTCCTTCGCGATCGCCATAACTAGAAAGCAGCCCTGCTTCTAAAAGCCACCAAGGACAAACCCATTCTAAGTGATTACCGTTGTTAAATAGAACGCGGAAGGCAATGCGATCGCGCCCATTATTTTTGGCAGATTTCTCCGCTTCCCGGCAATGTTGCAATACATCGCGTTGCGGGATACCAGGTGCAGCCCAAACAAAACCAACGCTAGCAGTAATCGGTTTTGGTTCTTTTCCTGACTCGTTCCAAATCTCAGATTTAAATTTAGAAAACTGACTAACACAATAGTTTGATTTGAGTTCTCTTTCTGATTTTACGTCATAAAAGACACCCAAAAAATCATCGCCGCCTGCATAAATCACACGACAAAAAGGTGACTTATTTTGGTTTTGAAATTTTTCACCCCATTCCCGCATCATTTTACTGAACTCGTAGGTTCTCTCTGGATATTTTTGGAGATAATCACCTGCTTTGTCTCCATCCCCTTGAAACCAGCATGTCCAATATTTTTCTTCATCCTGTCGGCTTAAATACTTAAACGATCTGGGATTCAGGTCTTTTGATAATTTTGTCAATTGCTCAATTAGTTGAGTAACATTTGAGAAATTATCCTCTAAACACTGCTTGAGCTTTTCTGTAATTACTTCATGGGTAATTAACCGCTTGATTAATTCAGGAATGCTCAATTGCTCATTTGAATCGATAAAACTTTCCCCTAATTTCTGACTCAGCTGTTCGTAAAACTTGTCAACAGTAGTTTTTTCAATCTGGTAATTGTATTTCTTGGGTTCGTATGCTTTTTCTATTTGGCGATCGCTTTGGTAAGGGTAAGCAATACCATCTGCACCAGAGAGTGTAGAACTCTCTCCTTGCCAGTTAATTCCAGTCCAAGCACGAGAGCGTTTTTCCTCATTCAAACGTTGACGAACATTGTTAATACCTTTACCTAGATCGTCTGCAACTGCATCACTTTGAACCCAGAAAAACTCCCAAGCATACTTTGTCCACGATCCCCAATCTCTTTTCCAAAATTTATACTCCCATCCATCTTTAATCTCTTTTTCAATCCACTCTCGACAAGTGTGTGTTATGCATTTCCAAGCTGTATTAAAAGCAGCTTCGGCATCCTTTTTCTTGTAATCTCCCTTAATTATTATCTGGTTGGGCATTCCCTGAGTAACGTTTGGCGAAGCTGGAGAGATGACTTCACAATGCTTGCTTTTTGCATCATTGCAAATAACCCACGACAAATAGGAAAGCAGATAAGAGCTTCCATATAAGTCCCGCAACTTTCGAGATTTTTCGATAAATCCTTGAACAGGTGCAAACGTGATGGCAGTGTAGACTTGGTTCGTCATAGGTAGAATAATAGTCCATTCTTTAGATTGGACAGTTAGATTCACGATATAGAGAAGAAAAGATCATAATTACGTGATATTATTCCCTAAAACAGCGTTTTGATCGCCAAAAATACTGGGTTAAATTTATTCAATACTTCGTTAAATAAATTAACATTTCAGCCAAAGCTTTTACCATCGGACGAGTTGATACAAGTGGGCTAATTTATGGGCAATCACATAAGCAACAGGGACAGATTGCGGCCCGTCAATTAGGATGCGCTTCCCTCCTGGAATTTGCCCAGAATCAATCATCTGTTGGGATTAGATGGCAATCGACCGTTGATTTCGATTTTGGTAATCACAGCCGTGTAGTATCCTAGTGGCTTGGTCATTTTTTTGGTCAGGTTAGCCAGTAAATTAGAAGTAGGGCGTAAAAAAATAAACTCAATGAAAGCGATGTCTAACGACAAGCCACAAGGCGTCTGCGCTTCTGAACTTGCATCTATCGTCGGTGAAGAAAATGCTATTTGTCTTTGGGAAAATATCGAACTTGGTCAGCAAAAACGTATCCAACAGGCTATAGCTTCTGGAAATTCACCCAGTTGTATTGTCTATCCCCGCAGCCAAGAACAGCTAGCCACAGTCATTACCACAGCTCACACAAAAAACTGGCGTGTCCTCCCCTGTGGTAGTGGTAGTAAACTCACCTGGGGCGGTTTAGTTAAAGGCATTGATGTTGTAGTTAGTACAGAACGCATCAACCAACTGATTGAACACGCTGTTGGCGATTTGACTGTCACAGTAGAAGCTGGCATGAAGTTCTCCGATTTGCAAGCACTTTTGGCAAAATCGCGGCAATTTCTTGCCGTCGATCCCACAGCACCAGAGTCAGCAACCATTGGCGGTATTGTTGCCACAGGTGATACAGGTTCTTTGCGGCAACGCTATGGTAGTGTGCGCGACCAGTTACTAGGTATTACCTTTGTCCGTGCTGATGGACAAATCGCCAAAGCTGGGGGAAGAGTAGTTAAAAATGTCGCCGGATATGACTTGATGAAGTTGCTTACAGGGTCTTATGGCACATTAGGAGTTATTAGTCAACTAACTTTTCGCGTGTATCCGCTAGCAGAGGCATCGGGGACGGTGGTACTAACTGGTAAAGCTGAGGCTGTATCTCAGGCGGCTGATATCCTTCGAGGTTCGGCGTTAACACCAGTGCAGGCTGATTTACTATCAACTAAATTGGTGTCTAGTTTAGGATTGGGTCAAGGACTGGGATTAATTGCCCGCTTTCAAAGTATTAGTGAAAGTGTTAAGGAACAATCAAACCGAGTTTTGGAAGTTGGGCAAAAGTTGGGTTTAGAGGGGGCAATTTTTGCTGATGGTGATGAAGCTAATCTATGGCAGAGATTGCAAAAACGAATACATACTACTGCTACAGAAACAGTAATTACCTGCAAAATAGGAGTGTTACCTACTGCTGCTGTGGAGATTTTGACTCAGGTGGAGTTAGGTTTAATTCATATTAGTAGTGGTTTAGGTTTGTTACAATTAGAGAGTAAAAATCAAGTTTTGCAAATCCGCGATCAGCTAGGCTCTGCTGGAAGCGATGCCTACAGCGGGCTGCGCCTACGCACTCAAGCTAATATAGGTTTTTTAACAATTCTGTCAGCACCAGTTGTGGTTAAAGAACACATAGATGTTTGGGGTTATACGGGGAATGCTTTGCCGTTGATGCGCCGTATTAAGGAACAGTTTGATAGTAAGAATATTTTAAGTCCTGGTCGGTTTGTGGGTGGAATTTAAGAAACAAACCGCAGAGACACAGAGGACGCTGAGATAGAGAGGGGAAAGGGAAAAATATGCAAGTTTCAAAAAATTCTGTTAATAATACAGCTAGTTTAAAAAATTTAAAAGGGTTTGATGTTAATCATCCACCTGACCCGAAGTTGATTGATAGTTGTGTCCATTGTGGATTTTGTCTCTCGACTTGTCCTAGTTATCGAGTACTTGGCAAGGAGATGGATTCTCCTAGAGGACGCATCTATTTAATGGATGCAATTAATGAGGGTGAAATTGCTCTCAATACGGCAACAGTAGAACATTTTGATTCTTGTTTAGGGTGTCTTGCTTGTGTGAGTACCTGTCCTTCTGGTGTGCAGTACGACAAATTAATTTCTACAACTCGTCATCAAATTGAACGAAATTATCCCCGCAGTTTGCCAGATCAATTTTTTCGTCAACTGATATTTTCTCTGTTTCCCTATCCCAATCTTTTACGAGTTTTATTAGTTCCATTATTGGTTTATCAAAAGTTGGGGTTGCCTAAATTCTTTCGGGCTACAGGTTTACTGAATAAAATATCGCCCCGTTTGGCAGCAATGGAATCAATTCTGCCAGAAATTACTCTCAAATCTTTTCAAGATAATTTGCCTACTGTGATTCCTGCTAAAGGTGAAAAGCGGTATCGCGTTGGGGTGATTTTGGGTTGCGTCCAACGGCTGTTTTTCTCACCCGTGAATGAAGCGACAGTTCGCGTTTTAACAGCGAATGGTTGTGAAGTTGTGATTCCCAAATCTCAAGGTTGTTGTGCAGCACTTCCCGAACACCAAGGACAAACAGAACAGGCGAAAGCTTTAGCAAGACAAATGATTGATAGTTTTGCTAAAACAGATGTAGATTTCGTGATTATTAATGCTGCTGGTTGCGGTCATACTTTAAAAGAGTACGGTCATATTTTAGAAGATGACCTAGAATATCGGGAAAAGGCAAAGGATTTTGCAGCTAAGGTTAAAGATGCTCAAGAGTTTTTAGCAACTGTTGGGTTAACAGCAAAACTATCGCCACTGACTGATAAACCATTGAATTTAGTTTATCAAGATGCTTGTCATTTATTGCACGGACAAAAGATTAGCGTCCAACCGCGTCAGGTATTGCGACAAATTCCAGGAGTGAAGTTGAGAGAACCAATAGATGCAGCTTTGTGTTGTGGCAGTGCCGGGGTTTATAATATGCTGCAACCAGAAGTTTCTGAAGAATTGGGTCAACAAAAAGTGCAGAATTTGTTGAATACTGGTGCTGAGTTAATTGCTTCTGCTAATCCTGGGTGTACTTTGCAAATTACGAAACATTTGCAGTTGCAAGGTAAGAAGATTTCAGTTATTCACCCGATGGAGTTGTTAGATTATTCGATTCGCGGTGAAAAGTTGAAATTGTAGACATTTTTTGTGGGTTGGACATTTTATAGCAGGAGGCAGGAGGCAGTCCCAATGAAACAAGTTTCACCGGCAAGCATGAAAGTCTCTTTCTCCCCCTGCTTCCCCTGCTTCCCCTGCCTCCCCTGCTCCCCCTGCACTTTCAAGTCAGGAGGCAGAAGGCAGCAGGTAAAACTATTACTATTCCTAGCTTTCATGCTACCTAATTTCTTTTACTTGGTAGGCATAGAGACTTCCCAAATTCCTTGATTTCCACCATATTCCAGAACATAAATCTTATTGCCAATAATCTCAGCATCAATGGGATTACTAAAACCTGTGACAAGGCGCGTAGCGTTAAGTTTATAGTTAGTATTTCCTACTTTAGTTAACTTTAAATGCAGTAAGTCTTGGCTAGCATCTTTAAAAGGGCCTACTAGTGTTTCGCCAGTAGGGTCGCCTGCTGTCCAACTCAACATAAATCCATCTCTGTTGAATTCTCGACTCATTACTCCTTGTGCATCAAAAACTAATCCTAAAGGAGAACGGTGTGTTGTAAAAGTGCTCAAACTTTGTCCAAGAACACTAGCATCTTTGATTTTTCCATCTACAGGATCGCGGTACTTATCTGCGTCCGGGCCAAAATTAGGAATTGGTTCAATCAAATTTTCAGTAGGTCGAATAGGAAAGGTTGGATCGTTACGATAGTAACCTTTTTGGACGGCATTAAATTGAGGACTTAACAATCGGTCAGTGGCAGGATTATAATTGGGAAATTGCTGTGGATTGTCTGTCCCACCAATACGCCAGGGAAAGCCATAATTACCACCTAAACGTAGCCAATTTAATTCTTCTGACATGTCGCGATCTGGGCCATTTTCTGTGCCAAATAAATCCCCATTGGGCGCAAAAGCCATATCGAAAGTATTGCGTATTCCTTCTGCAAAAATATAGCCAGATGTCTTTAAAGTTGCTCGATTGTTTGCCAGCAAGAGATTGTTACCATTACTAGGAAGACGAAGTATACAGGCGGTTAATCCGACTTCGCGAGTATTGGGATATAGACCATCAACAGACTGAACTTCACCATGATCGGTACGAGAACCGCTATTCACATAGATAAAGTTACCATCCAGGCTAACAACTACACCGTTGAACCGATGGTCATAAGCTGTTTTGCTTTTGGGATAGCCTGCACTTTTAGCTAAAATAGACCAGATACGCTTTCCTGTACTCGAATTAATTACACCTTTAACAATAATTGCTTTAGTTTGGTTATTCACAAGGTCTGCATTGCCAACTAAATAAATTGTGCCGTTAGGGCCAATGGCCATACCTTGAGTTTCACTTAAATTATGATTACTAGAATTGTACGCAAGTGTTTTAGTAGAAGAATCTAAATCGACTTGATAAATCTCACCATTTCGTTTGAGGTAATAAAGGGTATTGTTTCGTGGATCTTTTACAATCCGAACAGAAGGAGAGACTGATAATGTATTAATAATATTGCGAACCTTAATATCAGGACGCAGGGTTTTTGGTAGAATATTTACTCCAGTAGTGCTATGATTTAATAAAACTATTGTCAATAACAGTGTTATTGTAAATAACAGCGTTTTAGTAGCAAACTTACTGATAAACTTGCCTTTCATGTAGTTAGATAATTTAGTGTTATTCATGATTTTTTGGATAAAATAGTCAGTTAATTTTGTAAAGAACCCTTCATAAGTTCAATATTGATTAATTACAACCGTAAGTTTAAATACAGATGGCTTGGCTAACCTAATTAATAGTAATACACTGAGAAAATACTAGTTATTGATTTGGTTAGTTGATTATGCGATTAATGATAAGTAATTGGTTCAAAATTAATTTATATTTAATTACTTATTTTCACCAGACTTTTTGATTTTCAACTCTCCATTATAATTATTTATTATCATGAGTGAAAGGTTACGTCAAATCCTTTACCAAATATTAAAAATGCAAATTCTTTAATTTTTAATAATTTTAAAAAGATTTGTAACCTTTAATTAATTTTTGTGAAAATCTAGTATTTTTTTAGTAAAAACTACAAGATTTTTTAGCTAAATACGATATTTTCGTTAAGTTAGGTTTCAATATCAATTTTAGTTTGGAAAAAAAATACTTTTTCTATTAAGGAAATACATCTGAAAATACATAAGTTAAATTGATAGATTATCCAAAACATTTTCAGATGAATAACAGTTAAGCTTTACATAAATTTTATATATAGCAGTCGAAGCATAGGTTAGGACTATGTTGGTTGCTGAAACCTTTGATAATACTGAGTTTCTACTCAGCACGGGCTAAACGCCCCGCTACCGCTAACAGCACTCAGCACTCAGCACTTTGCTATAGTTCTTGTGGAAAGAAATGCCCCAAAAAATGAATCTAAACGTTAATTCCTTGTTCTTGTAAACTAATGGTGTGTTGAAGTGTTAGGCATAATTGTTTCTTGAAGATTTACGCCGCTGAGGTTAGCTCCCCGAATGTCGGCTCCTCTAAGGTTAGTTCCTCTGAGATTCGCCCCTGCCAGATTTGCGCCTCTAAGGTTAGTCCAACTTAAGTCAGCTTGGCTCAAGTCAGCTTCACTTAGGTTAGCCCGCAATAGGTATGCACCACTGAGGTGAGCTTTGGTCAGATTAGCTTTGTATAGGTCAGCTTTGTAAAGATAAGCCCCTAAAACTTCTGCTTTGTACAAACTCGCCTCACTGAGGTCAGCCGCAATCAAGTTAGCTTCAATCAGGTTGGCAAAAGTGAGGTTAGCGCGAATCAACTTCGCTGTACCTAAATCGGCATCTCTCAAGTTAGCGTCTCTTAAGTCAGTGCCAATTAGATTAGCAGATGCGATCGCAGCACCTCTAAGATCCACTTGACTTAAGTCAGCTCCAATCAAATTAGCATAACTCAAATCTGCCTGCGTAAGTATAGCGCCACTCAAGTTAGCAACACTGAAGTTAGCCGCACTCAGGTTAGCTTCATTCAGGAAGGCTTTATAGAGGTTGGCACTACTGAGGTCAGCACCACTGAGGTTTGCCCGCACAAGTAAAGCATTACCCAAATCAACTTTTCTCAAGTTTACCCCTTGGAGGTTTGCGCCTCTAAGGTTATCGCCTTGCAAATTAGCGGCGCTGAGGTCTGGTTCAATCTGCGGATTTTTCTTTCTCCACTCAATCCATTTAACTGCACCTGCTTTGAGTAAAGTTAGATGCTCTCGATTTGCCATTTTCTCTCCTTTACTCCTGACGCCCACCCAGAGAATTTATCCGACCAGCGACACTTTCAATCGCCGTTAATGCTCCGGCTGCTCCTGCTAGAATATCCTGTTCTTGTCCACCTAAGTAAAGCCGTCCAAAACTACCTACAGCTTGAACTTCAAGAATGTTAATCCTCGCTGCTTTCTCCGCTTCATTGGCA
Organism: Nostoc sp. ChiQUE01b; assembly: GCF_034531255.1. NCBI lineage: Bacteria > Bacillati > Cyanobacteriota > Cyanophyceae > Nostocales > Nostocaceae > Nostoc > Nostoc sp. ChiQUE01b. The sequence continues at coordinate 104,815 of NZ_JAVRBM010000009.1, forward strand.
GCCAGTGCGGCGTAAGCAGCAGGCTCCACTTCTAATACATACAGCGTTTGACCTGCTAGTAGTAGCTGTCCCCGGCGGGTGCGATTAATCAGTTGTGTTTGATAAGCATCAATGTTGCGGATAATCTGACTAGAAATAACACGCGGTTTCAGACATTCCTCTCTTTTGACTCCCAGTGCCGCCAAAATAGCTTGACCAGCAGCTCTGGTTTCGCCTTGGGAGCTAGAATGAACTTCCAACAGTCCGTATAATCGTTCAACTACCTGTACTCCCGGACGGACAGAGGCAGATTTCAGGGCTATATCCGTAATCTTATTAATTTCGATACCAGGAGAGATTTCAATCCACAGTGATGTATCTCCTGGTAATGGTAAGAAGCCTTGGGCTACTGTTCCCATATATGCTGCATGTTGAGGTTGCAGGCTGTCGAGAAATACGAAACTGCGTAATTCTATGCCCAAGATTTTGCTCTCCAGTCGTGAGGGTAAAAGTTATCTATATGCAAGATATAAGCGCCTAACTTGACAATATAGGGTACAAGGGAGCGCAAAACCCGTTAACGGATCTACACCCGTGTGTCAAATGGCAATTATAGAAGCTAATGCTTATTTAGAAGACCATCGTCGTCTTGGGATAAAATCTACTTTGATCGGACGACATAATTTTTGTTTAACACAGCTGCTTTGTAAACATCTTGACCCCTTTACATTACCCCAGTTTTACCCCAAATATTTCTCCAACATCTCACAACTGGAATCACAAGGATTAGATACCAATAAATATGGCTCTTTCTAGCTCAAGTTGTTTTTCCTAAAGTATTTTCATCCCTATCCTCTTAATCAGGCAAATAAGCAGATACAAAGCGCTTAAACACCTTGTCCTGGTTTGGGACAAGATTGACGGAATTTTTCGGTGCGATCGCCAATGTTCAAGAAAAGAGGCGATCGCGATTTTTCTGGTTTATCTCTCAGGTACTGGGCAAATCCCCTTCAGGTAAGACATTATCTATGCTGAGTACCCACGGTATACCTTTGTCAATTGGAGAACTGACAGTAATTTTAGCTCTATTGGCAAACTGTTTTAAGCGATCGGCAAATTGAGGAACAGTTTTCATGATATTGCGATAACTTTCCATATTATTACAAATCACAATCAACGTCAAAACGCCACTATTGATTTGGAAATACCAATGACAACCCGATAACAAAATCCGTGTCATGCGATCGCACGCTAAGAAAAAGCTTTTTTTAGTTGCTTCTTCAAGCTGTCTGAATAGTATTTCACTCAGCTTAATTGTTTGAGGTGAAGGCAAATCGTCTGGATGTAAGCATGGTTGATTCATAAGGTTTTGGCAAGCTTCAAAAGTAACGAAGCTGCGGTGAAGATTGGTACTTTTGATTTTTTGCAGATTGAATATTGCAGAAAAATCGAGTTTGATAGATTATTTTTCTTGAGTAACAATCCACAACAAGTCTAACCACAACTGGGGATAAGCTTGCTTGATATTTGAAAGTGGATCGCGCATCAAGTTATTGGCATTCAAGCAAACAACTTCAACTAGCCCCAAGTATTCTGCTACTTCTTTGAGTAAGTTTTTTTGTTCGACTACCGCACTAATTAGTCTGTCAGGGCAATAAATACCAATGTATTTTGACTGACGGATGCATGTTTTTATATTCACTCTTGTTAAGTGAGGATGAGGATTGATTATCTTCACATAACATTGGCTTAACAGTTTCCATACCCGTGGATGAGTGTGTTCAATAATTACGTTAAATTGCTGGGCTAAGTCTTCTTCAGTAATCATTACTCTCTCCATTGCTTTGTTGCGATCGCATACTTTGGTAAATACCTAATTGATTGTGCAAAAACTTAAAACAGCAATTCTTTGCTGATGCTATGTGCATATTCACTTTAGTCAAATAGGTAATTTTTCGTCAGGGCAAAATTTACCCCAAATAACTCTCATTGGTTGGTATGTTTTCTACTGTTTGTATTACTCGTCTATCAAGCATCAAAGCTGAAACTAATCTCTAAAACTGTATTAAACGCTACTATTTACCAATTTAGTTGGTAAAAACTAGCTGCTAAATAAATGCTCTGTTTCTTGGAATTTAGAGCTTTTAAGCCAAGATAGCAAGTAAAAAGCAAACATCCGCAAAAATAATTTGCACTTCGCAAGCAAATTGGCAATTTCTGTGATAGTCTTTTTATATGGGGAATCAAGACAGCGAGAGCACAAAAAGTCTTCAAAGAGAAATGATATAAACTCAAAGACAAGACTTTCGCCTTGGCAGATGCAATGTTTAAATCCGCTACGGCTTTTTGAAACTAAGAGACAAAGCCAATGAAGCAGGATAGTGACCTCCGTAATAACTTGAAGTCGATTAGAACTCGCTTAGGCATGAGCCAACAAGATTTGGCTAACATCGCTAATGTGACTCGTCAGACTATTAGTGGTGTAGAGTCGGGACTATATGCTCCCTCAGTAGCCATAACACTTCGCTTGGCCAAAGCGCTTGGCTGTCAAGTTGAGGATCTATTCTGGTTAGAGCGGGATTTACCTGAAATAGAAGCCGTTCTTGCCAAACCTGTTCCTAATGGTCAGCAACTGCGAGTTAGTATGGCTCGTGTGGGAGGACAATGGATAGCTTATCCCTTGATTGGTAAGGATGCTTTTCGCCAAGATATGATTCCGGCTGATGGTGAGGGTGAGACTTGCACAGGTACAAATAAAATTCGAGTCAGGTTACTAGACGATAATCTCGATACACTTCACAACACTGTTGTGATTGCTGGTTGTGCCCCTGTGATTTCACTATGGGCAAGAGCCACCGAACGCTGGCATCCCCAACTGCGAGTTCAATATAACTTCGCCAATAGTATGGCTGCATTGCACAGTCTATGCAGAGGTGAGGCGCACATCGCTGGAATGCATTTGTACGATCCTGAGACTGGTCAGTATAATACTCCCTTTGTTCGAGATGTTCTGGCTGGCAGGGAAGCAGTTCTGATTACCCTTGGTGTCTGGGAGGAGGGACTTTTATTGAAGTCAGGGAACCCAATGGGAATTAGAACAGTTACTGACTTAGTTGCAGGGGGAGTGACTATTGTCAACCGCGAAATAGGTTCCGGTAGTCGGATGCTTTTGGAACAAACACTCCAAAAAGAGCAGATACCGTTCGATGCTGTTCAGGGCTTTGACAATATACTCAAAAGTCACCAAGATGTTGCCCAAGCTGTAGTAGGAGGAATTGCAGATGCTGGTATGAGTACGGGATCTGTAGCTACCGCTTTTGGGCTGGGATTTATCCCTTTAAATCAGTCACGATATGATTTGGTGATTCTCAAGGAATATTTAGAAGAAGCACCTGTACAGCAGTTGCTCAGTACGTTGGGACATCGGATGGTTCACTCACAATTTGAAATTCTCGGCGGTTACGATATCAGCAAGATTGGGGAAGTTGTAGCGACTGTTTAGAGTGGATTGCAATGGTTGGTTGTGTGGTTAAAGGAAAACTTGGCGTAAATTTAAATCCTGCTGCAACCACTCTTTAGGTATGAGCAACCTTTGATAATTCGTAATTCGTAATTCGTAATTCGTAATTGGGATTTCGAGTTTAGAATCTGTAGCTTTCTTTTTTCTAATTGGTATTATTACCGCCAGAGAAATCATTTGAGTGAGCGGATGGTAATACTCGCAATATCCCTTGAGTGATATCTTATCGCTCTAGCCATTAGTCAGAAAAAACAATGACTAATGGCCAACAAAAACTGACCAAAACTTGAATATGTTCTTTCTTCGGACTCTTTTTGCTGTAGAACGAGCGCCTCCAACGACGTTCTACAGATGGTAACTGCTGTAACTTGACAGCACAATCGCCTGATAAACCGACAGACCCACCAAACAAATAATTGCAGGATCAATCATCATGTCCGACGAAAAAATTAGACAAATTGCTTTCTACGGTAAAGGCGGTATCGGTAAATCTACCACTTCCCAAAATACCCTTGCTGCTATGGCAGAAGTGGGTAAGCGGATTTTGATTGTGGGATGTGACCCGAAAGCTGACTCTACGCGTTTGATTCTGCACTGTAAAGCTCAAACTACCGTGTTGCACCTCGCTGCTGAACGAGGTGCTGTGGAAGATATCGAACTTGAAGAAGTGGTTATCAATGGTTTCCGAGATATCAAATGTGTGGAATCTGGTGGCCCTGAACCTGGTGTAGGTTGCGCCGGTCGCGGTATCATCACCGCCATCAACTTCCTCGAAGAAAACGGCGCTTACTCAGATGTAGATTTCGTATCCTACGACGTATTGGGCGACGTTGTGTGCGGTGGTTTCGCTATGCCAATCCGTGAAGGTAAAGCCCAAGAAATCTACATTGTTACCTCCGGTGAAATGATGGCGATGTTTGCTGCTAATAACATCTCTCGCGGTGTTCTCAAGTACGCCCATACTGGCGGCGTGCGCTTGGGAGGTCTAATTTGTAATAGTCGTAATACTGACAGAGAAGACGAACTGATTAGCACTCTAGCAGCTAGATTAAGTACTCAGATGATTCACTTCGTCCCCCGTGACAATATCGTGCAACACGCCGAATTACGTCGGATGACTGTCAACGAGTACGCACCCGATAGCAATCAAGCTAATCAATACCGGACATTAGCGGACAAGATTATCAACAATACAAATCTTGCCGTTCCCACACCTATTGAGATGGACGAGCTAGAAGATTTGTTGATTGAATTTGGTATTCTCGAAAGCGAAGAAAATGCTGCAAAACTGATAGGTGCCGCCAACGCTCAAGCAGATGGTGAGAAGAAGCTAGAAGATGCTCAAGGCGAAGCACTAGAAGCGCTGAAAAAAGGAAACGTAGAAATAGTTTCTGCTAGTGAGAAGAAGTAAGGTTCTTATTTAGATTCAGGTGCTAAATCCAGAGTAAATATCAGGTGGGAAAAAATAGCCCACCCTCTCACCAAAACAGTTCTGAGTGCTGAGTAACATTAGCGGATAGCTAAGGTTTAGCCCGTGCTGAGTAAAAAGTAAAATTAGACTGACTAAGCATCAAATTAGTTTTGAGTAGCGAATACCTCGGCTAAGAATGGGAAGATTCATTAATACTACTTATTCATTACTTCTTACTCAGGACTCAGCACTCATCACTCCTGAAAAATCCTTTAAAATGGAGGTAATCGAATAGCCAATCTTAACTTTTGTTTGTTTCAAATTCACCGTGCTAACACTAATCTTTCAAGGTCTACACAGCAACATTAATACTTTAATAGTCTAGTTCGTGTTTTTGTTTTCTCCTTCTCTAACCTAGTTGGTGTTTATATTTTAGGGGATGAAAAATTATCTTTCTCATTCCCTTTTATTCCATTCTTTAGATACACGGTTAATAAATGAAAATCCTATGAAAGCTTTTTGACATTCACTTAACACCTAATAACTTCTACCTATTGTCACCAAACCAATGAATCCCACCCCAGGAAAAATTAACGATTCGCTCAGTGACTCCAATTCTGAAGATGCTCCTCAGCAGCAGAAACTGCATAAAAAAAAGTCCTCCACACAATTACCCCAACCTGGAACTACTCAAGGGAGTTGCGCTTTTGATAGTGCAATGATTACCCTAGTACCAATCACCGATGCTGCTCATGTAGTTCACGGGCCAAGTGGCTGTGCTGCCAGTATTTGGGGAAGTTACAGTAGTCTCTCCTCTGGTTCGATGCTGTACAAGACACGTTTTACCAGCGACATTGATGAGAACGATATCATCTTTGGTGGAGCCAAAAAGCTGTATAAAGGTATTTTAGAATTAACAAGACGCTACAAACCGGCGGCGGTATTTGTTTACTCCACTTGCATCACCGCCCTGATTGGAGATGACATTGAGGGAGTTTGCAAAGATGCCACCGACAAAACAGGAATACCTACTATCCCTGTACATTGTCCTGGATTCATTGGAAACCAAAATTTGGGCAACCGTGTTGCTGGTGAAGCGTTGCTAGAACACGTTATTGGAACAGCTGAACCAGAGACTAGTACACTCTATGACATCAACCTAATTGGTGAACATAATATTGCAGGTGCAATATGGAATATTCTACCGTTATTGGAGAAATTAGGTATCAGAGTTTTGGCAAAAATTACAGGCGATGCTGTCTACAAAGAAGTTCGCTATGCTCATCGTGCCCAACTTAACGTCATACTCTCCTCCAAAGCACTAATCAACGTGGCAAAAGGGATGGAAAAAAAATATGGCATTCCCTATATTGAAGAGTCTATCTATGGTATAGAGTCAATCAATCAATGTCTAAGGAATATTGCTGCAAAGTTAGGTAATCCTGATTTGCAGGAACGTACAGAAAAGTTAATTGTAGAAGAAACTGCTGCAATAGATGAAAAACTCGCTCTGTATATTACCCGATTGCAAGGTAAGCGCATTATCCTTTCTATTGGAAGTTTCAAGAGTTGGTTGATTATCTTTGCTACTAAGAAATTGGGAATGGAAGTTATTGCTATTAGTACTAAGAATAATACTGAAGAGGACAAAATTAGAATCAAAAGTTTGTTGGGTCAAGATGGCATAATTCTAGAGCAAAATACTCCTCAAGAAATTTTACAGATAATTAACGAAAATCAAGCTGATATGTTAATTGCTGATAAACACTATCAAGATACCTCTCTCACAGCTAGAATTTCATTCCTAGATATTAATCAAGAACGCAATCATGCCTATGCAGGCTATATAGGAATCTTAGAGGTAGCACGAGAACTGTATGCCGCTTTTTACAACCCTGTGTGGCAGCAAGTATACCAGCCAGCCCCGTGGTCAGAGGATGGGGGAGATGGGGAAGTAAATTCTCCCTCATCCCCCTCATCCCCCTCATCTTCTTTAGAGGAGGACATCTAATGGCAATTATTAGCGTTACGAGTACATCTGTTGCAGTTAATCCCCTGAAGCAAAGTCAAACTGTGGGTGCAGTTTTAGCCTTTTTGGGGTTGAAGGGAATGATGCCTTTATTACACGGTTCTCAAGGCTGTACTGCTTTAACTAAGGCAGTATTGGTACAGCACTTCCGTCAGACGATTCCCCTTTCTAGTACAGCAATGACTGAAGTTGCAACCATTTTGGGTGGCGAGGAAAGAGTTGAACAAGCAATCTTGACTTTAGTGCAGAGATCCAAACCAGAAATTATCGGTCTTTGTAGCACTGGATTGGTGGAAACTAGAGGCGATGATATGGGACGCTTTGTCAAGGAGATTCGCCACCGTCACCCAGAATTGGATTATTTACCAATTGTACTTGTCTCTACACCTGATTTCAAAGGTACATTACAAGATGGCTTTGCTGGTGCAGTTGAGAGTATAGTCAGGGAAATTCCTCAAAAAAGCTCTAAGCAAGACGCTTGTGGCACACAAATTACTATTTTGGCTAGTTCTGCCTTCACACCAGGGGATATACAGGAAATCAAAGAGATTGTCACCTCTTTTGGACTCGTACCTATTGTTGTACCTGACCTTTCTGGCTCAGTAGATGGTCATATAGAAGATTCTTGTAGTGCCATTACAACTAATGGCACGTCTTTGGCAAAGTTGCGCTCAATTGGTAGTTCTGTATTCACTTTGGCACTAGGTGATAGTATGCGGGCTGGGGCGCAAATTTTGGAGCAGAGATTCAATATACCTTATGAGGTATTTGATGAACTGACGGGGCTAGCAGCAGTAGATAAATTCTTGCAAGCATTGGCGGATATCAGTGGTGTCAACGTACCAGAGAAATACCGCCGTCAACGCCGTCAGTTACAATATGTAATGTTGGAGAATCATTTTTACTTTGGTTGCAAGCGAGTTTCTTTGGCGCTGGAACCTGATTTACTTTGGTCAACAGTTTCTTTTTTGCGATCGCTAGGAGTTGAGATTCACTCAGCAGTGACAACAACACGCTTTCCTCTTTTGGAAAAACTTCCGATTCCTAGCGTTACTATCGGCGATTTGGAAGACTTTGAGCAATTGGCAGTTGGATCTGATTTACTAATTACCAACTCTCATGGAGTAGCGATCGCTCAACGCTTACAAATTCCTCTCTACCGTCAAGGGATTCCCATTTTTGACCGCTTAGATTATGGTCAGTTCACCAAGGTTGGCTATCGAGGTACTATGCAACTTTTATTTGATATTGGCAATCTGTTTTTAGAGCAGGAAATAAAGGTTAAGCATTAATATTAGTTATCATGCCGATATTTCCTTCAGTGACATAGACATTTTAAATAATGATGAAAAGGTTTGTAAAGTGGTGTGTTGAGTTTTCTTCTTGGTGGAATATTCGCCAAAGTAGAAAGTCTCTTTTGTTTGTCGTTATGCTTACCTTGAGTGCGATCGCTACGTTGATGTTGTCGTTCCCATTGAAAGCTCAAATAAATCTGCCGCTAGCGTCAGCATCTGAGTTAAGGGGAGTGTGGTTAACAAATATTGATAGTGATGTGTTATTTGAGCGCGATCGCCTCAAGGGATCTTTGCAACGCCTTGATGAACTCAATTTTAACACCATATATCCGGCGGTTTGGAATTGGGGGTATACATTGTATCCTAGCAAAGTTGCAGCCAAGGTTATCGGGCGATCGCTCGATCCCACTCCCGGACTCAAAGGGCGAGATATTCTCAAAGAAATTGTTGATGTGGGACATCAAAAAGGGTTAACAGTGATTCCCTGGTTTGAATTTGGCTTCATGGCACCAGCGGATTCTCTATTAGCTAAAAATCGTCCCCAATGGCTCACTAGTCGCAGTGATGGGACTCGGATTGTCAAAGAAGGCACACATAATCGCGTTTGGCTAAATCCCTTTCGCCCAGAAGTGCAACAGTTCATCCAAGATTTAATTGTTGAAATTGTTAGAAACTACAATATCGATGGTATTCAATTTGACGATCATTTTGGCTTACCATCAGAATTAGGCTACGATGCTTATACAGTGGCACTTTACAAAAAAGAACACCGGGGTAAAGCTCCCTCCAAAAACTCTAAAGATCCAGAATGGGTACGTTGGAGAGCTAACAAAATCACCGAGTTTATGAAACGGGTTTTCACAGCTATCAAAGCCACTAAAAAAGATTGTATAGTCTCCGTTGCACCCAATCCTCAACGTTTTTCCTATGAGTTCTTTTTAGCAGATTGGCAGAAGTGGGAACGGCTAGGAATTGTTGAAGACTTAGTTTTGCAAATCTATCGGGATGACTTAAATGTGTTTATCAGCGAATTAGAATACCCAGAAGTGAAAGCAGCAAAAAGCCATATTCCCGTGAGTGTAGGCATTTTGGCTGGGTTGAAAAACAAATCTGTACCGATACAACAGATTCAAACACAAGTGCAAAAAGTACGCGATCGCAATTTCGCTGGAGTTTCTTTCTTTTTCTATGAAACCCTTTGGAATATGAGCAAAGAAAAGCCACAAGATCGTCAAACTGGGTTCCAGAAAATTTTCCCCACACCAACAGCTTACCCGAATTTGCTAGCAGGTTGGAAGCCGTTCAGTTAATTTTCTTCACAAACTGTCGGTGAACACATCGCTTAATTTCAGTGAATGTTCATCGACAATCACTTAAAAATCTATCATGGTATTTTAACTAGCTTGCTGTCCAAACCGTCTCTGGAAATCAGCCTCCGCTTCCTCAATTGTCATTGGAACCTGTTTTGGAGATTGGGCACGTCTCCTGTCAATATAGACATGGAATGCTTCATCGTCGTTGCGATGCTCCAAAATATAAGCTCTTAACTACTCTAAAGGCATTTGTTGAAAGTTAGGTTTTGTCATCTCTGGTTTTGCTGATACTTTTGAACGAAGTCCATCAAGCTTGCTCTATGTTCTGTACACAAAGCGTTGTGTTTGCAGCACAACACTTTATTAAAGATTTGGATTTAGTTTTACTCTTGCTGTTCTTGATGTCTACGTATTACATCTGGCAGTTGTTCTGGAAAATCTAACTTTACTCCATTTGTTTCAACTCGGTTTGCTAGAGCGTTGATGGCGTTTTGATCATCTCGGTGTGCTAAAACATAAGCCCGCAACTCCTTTGTGGTCATTGCTTCATAATTCGGGCTGGTCATAGCTCAATTCTCCTTGCTTATTAATGACAATTACTGACTCTTCACCCGCGATGATTACTATTCTCGTGTTTCTAGAATCAAGCGTTACAAGATAGACGGGTAAATACATTTTTGTTAGCCAGTAGCAGGCTATATACACCGTTCTTAGCTGCTGTGGTGTTGGTTCCATATCCTCCTTTATGTGCTTATTCGGGTGTTGGCTCCATAGGCACTATCCTATTCCCAAACGCCCAGCCAAGGCGGGAGTTAGGGGTAGAAGCGTGGTAATCATCAAGAATAGAGCCAAAAGCCCCAAAGCGGCTCTAGCATCATCAGGTTCAGTGACTTCATTCAAGCTAGGGCGTTCTTGATCCCGTTGCAAAACGAAAATGACGATCGCCCAGTACATGGCAATTATATTACCGAGAGATACTACTGCCAGTAAAATTAAAGTTGCGATCGTTGCCAGTTTTGCGGTTTTGCGTCCATAAATCGCCTGAACAATCCGCCCACCATCTAGTTGTCCTGCGGGCATCAAGTTTAAAGCGGTAATTACTAACCCCAACCAACCAATCACCACTAGAGGATGAACACTTACCAACGGTGACTGCAACGCCGAACCAAGGACAACTCGCGCCAAACTTCCCACCAAAATCGACCCTTGGAAAAACTGATTGGGTAATTGAAATAAACTACCTGGATGAGAAAGCAGCAAGCCCGTTACCAACATTACCAAAGAGACAATACCACCTGCGGCTGGCCCAGCTAAGGCGATATCAAATAATACCTTGCGGTTGGGTAAGAGAGACTCAAAGCGGGTAATTGCACCAAAAGAGCCAATTTGCACTGCGGGTAGAAAAAAGGGCCAGCTAAGGCGAATTTGGTGACGCTGGGCAAGTAACCAATGACCAATTTCGTGAGCTACTAAAATCGAAAATATGCCAGCGCCTATGGGCAAAGCTTCTTGAAACCGCCCTGGATTGCCAAAAAAATCAAAATTCAGCAATAAGCCCCCAGCTTCTAGATTTGTGGCAATAGTTGCTATCAACAGAATACCTGCAAAGGCTTTTTGCGATAACAACATCGGCCGGGGATCGTTACGGCTCGGTAGGACAACCACCACAGGTTTGCCGTCTGTGTTTTCCACTAAAAACAGGCGATAGCGATCGCCAAGGCGTTGCTGTAAACTTGCAGTTAGACGGTTGTGAGTCTCTTCTGGTTCTCCCCGTAAATTGCCTTTGAAAATGGCTCCATCTTGGTAGGCGATGGTTTCTGTGGCAAAAAATGTATCGATACCAAAAATGCCTTTAATTGCATTCAAGTCCTCTTCTGGTATCGGCGGTATCTCCGCCTTCAATTCTGCGACTGCTAATTGTGGGGAATTTGCTTCAAGTGAGTCAGCAGCAGCAAGTCTTTCGGTTGCGCGTTGCTTGAGGATGGCATCTTGCCCAGCTGCGCGTAACTGTCTGCCCAAATAGACGTACAATCCGGCGGATGTCACCACTAAGAACAATATACCCGCTATATTGATGTAAATCCCTGCGGCAAACAATCCAAAAAACAAGAGCCAAGGAGTCATCAATACTACCGACTGTAACCAGGCTAAGATTCCCAGCTTACCAAAAGGTCTGGCGCGATAAAAGCCCCAGCCTAGAATGCCTAAAGCTACCAGTAGGATTGCCGCCAGGATAGAAGTTTCTGATAAAGTGAACATCTCCAAACCTTTGCTATTGAGACTAAGCCAGAACAAGTCCGGTATTGCAGATACACTTATTAATTTATAACGCCGCCTGTCGTCTAGCCAAATCTTCTCAGTCCTCAGTTCAATGCATAAGCACAAAGTTTTGTAACAATTGTGGCTGGTTTGTGTAAAAGTTGCGCTCAATACATTGAGATATAGATGAATTTGCAACTTGGTGCGTTCTGATTCGAGGTCTTTTATGAGTAATGACTGGAGAAAACAACTAGATGAACAACTTAAAGACTTAGCGATCGCAGCCCAACAATACACACACCTAACGAAGGAAAAGCGGATAGCCTTAACACGTTTGATTAATGCTATTTGGCAGTCAGGTAAGCTTGTTCATCCTTATAAAGGTCAATTTCAACTACTTTATCAAGATATCTATGATGAAGCAGTACAAAATTTATTTTTCTATCTTTGTCAAGACAACAATATTAATAAGTACGACCCAGAACGTGGCGAAGTGATGACTTGGGTAAATATGCTATTAAATAAACGTTTTTTTCCAGAGGCTATCCCCAAAGTTATCGGGAAAGAAAATGAAATAAATCTCGAAAACTCTCATCTAGAAAATATACCTTCATCTCAACCTATGTCTTTATTTGAACAAGTAAGAGAATGTATAGAAACTGACCCAGAATTAATTTTTTGTAATGAACACATCAAAGGTCATCCAGAGGCAAATTTTCAAGCTATAGCTAAAAGAAGATGTTCTGGCGTTTCCTGGAAAGAGATTTCAGCAGAATGGGGTATTGGAATTACATCTCTCCATAATTTTTACCAACGTAGTTTGAAAAAATTTGCTACTAAATTCCATGAATATTTATATATTTAATGTTTAATTTCATCTAATCAGTTAGGCAAAAATATGAGCAAAATCATCAACAGTTTAACATTTTCAGCCCCGATCCCTGTGAATGGAAGGCATCGAGCAGAAGAGTTACGCAGACAACAAGCCACACAAGCAAAAGGTGAACAAGTTTATCTCAATACTTTGTCTGTGTCTTTCGTAAATTATTATCTATGTTGCATGGGATTTGAGACAGACTTGAATAAAAGTGATAGTTGGAATGTCATCCAACAGACACTTATGGATATTGCTGATTTGTCGCTAAAAAACTTGGGCTTATTAGAATGTCGTCCAGTATTAGAAAATGCACAATTTGTTTATGTGCCGCCGGAAGTACAGTCAAATCGAATTGGCTATGTAGCTGTGCAAATTGGCAAATCATTTAGAGAAGCAACTCTACTGGGATTTATCAAGCAAGTACAAACTGATTTATTACCCATTAACCAATTGCAACCTTTAGACAATCTCTTAGAGTATTTAGAAGAACTTTCTCAATTACAGGTTGCTGAAATAGCTGATAATTCGCTGGACTATAATCATAATTTAGTTAATTTGAAGCAATGGTTAGAGAATATTTTTGAAGCTGGGTGGCAAGAGGTTGAGACTCTTTTAGGCACTCAAGGTGTCAATCCAGCTTGGAGTATGAGAAGTAAAGCAGGCGCTTTTCTTAGCAGGGGTAAGCTAATTGATTTAGGAAAACTTTTAACTGCTCAAGCAGTGGTTTTAGTTGTTACCTTACCTGCGGACAACGAGGAAGAAATGGACATTATTGTAGAAGTACATCCGACAAATGGACAAAATTATCTGCCACCAAATCTCCATCTAATGGTGCTGGATTTTGAGGGAGCATCTGTGATGGAAGCTCAAACAAGAAGCAGCAATAAGAATATTCAATTGGAATTTAGTTGTGAAGTGGGAGAACGTTTCAGCGTTAAACTTGTTCTGGGAGATATCAGCATCACAGAAAATTTTGTCATTTGTTAAAAACAACAGCAGGGGTGCTGCCAATGAGAAAGTTAGTTGTGCTGAAGCTAGATGGCGATTTGCACTTAGGCGTGCAGGTAACGCTGGAGATTGGAGAAGAGGGCAAACGCCCGACTACAGAAATTACTGGCAAGCTACCCTCCAATCCAGATATGGCAATAGCAATTGACCAATGGCAGTCCACATATCGCAGCTTGTGGAAATTTACCCGCATCAAAGCCAAAAAAATTATTTACGATGGTTCTATTTCCCAGCGACGTCAGGAGTGCAATACAAAAGCTAGTGAGGTACGGGAGCATCTGAATAACTGGTTGCTATCAGAGTCTTTTCGTCCCGTGCGGGAAAAATGGCTCAAACACTTGATGCCAGATGAAGAAGTACGGGTGTTGATTCGCACTCATTGTTTGCAACTCAAAAAACTTCCCTGGCATTTGTGGGATTTGATAGATCGAGATTACCTCAAAGCTGAAGTTGTTTTCAGTGTTCCAGAATCAGAACCAGTAACAGCCGCATTGCAGACATCCATAAGTAGAAATAAAATTAGAATTTTGGCAATTTTAGGCAATAGTGACGGTATTGATGTAGAGCAAGACCGCCAGTTACTAGAGAAATTACCTGATGCCATTACAACTTTTTTAGTAGAACCTGAATATTCAGACATCGACGACAAATTGTGGCAACAACCTTGGAATATCTTATTTTTTGCTGGTCATAGCAAGAGTGAGGGTGAAGCTAGTTGTATCTATATTAATAAAACAGATAAATTAACAATTGATGAACTCAGATATGCCTTGAGAAATGCTGTTGCCAACGGGTTACAATTGGCGATTTTCAACTCTTGTGATGGATTAGGATTAGCGCAAGAACTACAAGATTTACAGATTCCGCAAATTATTGTCATGCGGGAACCAGTACCAGATAAGGTAGCTCAAAAATTTTTAAAGCATTTTCTAGAGGTTTTTTCAGCAGGACAATCTATATATGCTGCGGTTCGTACTGCCAGACAAAGGCTCAAAGGAATAGAAAAGGAATATCCAGGTGCAAGTTGGTTGCCAGTAATTAGCGAACATCCTGCCGTAGTGCCAATGACTTGGGCAAAGTCTCGAATTCCCAACATTCGTCGCCTTGGAACCTTGCTATTGTTGAGCCTGCTGATAACTGTTGGTGTAATGGGGGTAAGACATCAAGGAGGATTGCAAACATGGGAGTTGCTCTTATATGACCAATTTATGCGATCGCGTCCACAGGAAAAGCAAGATTCGCGCCTATTGATCGTCACTGTCACTGAAGACGATCTTTACCTCCCAGAGCAGAAGCAAAGAAGTGGCTCATTGTCAAATCTTGCACTGGCGCGACTATTAGATAAACTTGCACAGTTCCAAGCGCGAACCATTGGCTTGGATATTTATCGTGCTGAACCAGTACAACCTAACCAGGCTTCTTTAACTACTCGTTGGAAAACTGATGAGAATTTCTTTGCAATTTGCAAAGTTAGCGATCGCACCCAAAACTATCCCGGAGTTTCACCTCCAAAAGGAGTACCACCAGAACGCCAAGGATTTAGTGATATTGTTCCCGACTCAGATAATGTTTTGCGTCGTCATTTATTAGCAATGCAGCCAGCTAACCCAACGTCTCCTTGTACTGCACGCTACGCCCTTAATGCCCAACTGGCATTCCACTATTTGGAGAAAAAAGGGATTTTTGCGAAATACACGCCCCAAGGAGATTTACAGCTAGGTAAGATCGTTTTCAAACGTTTGCGATCGCGAAATGGCTCTAAAACAGAATCGCAGATGGGCGGCTATCAAAAAGTAGATATCGGGGGCTATCAAATATTGCTGAATTACCGCTCTTTCCAAGGTTCACCTTTAGAAATTGCCCCTCAAGTCACACTCACAGATGTTCTTAGAGGAAAGGTCAACCCCGAACAAGTTAAAGACCGAATTATCCTCATTGGTACTACTGCCCAAAGCTTCCGTGATTATAGTCCTACTCCCTACATCACTGAACAGGGTTTTTCTCAGGAAGTACCAGGAGTGATTCTGCAAGCGCAAATGGTGAGTCAGCTGGTGAGTGCTGTGCTTGATGGCCGACCTTTGATATCAGTTTTGCCTGTTTGGGTTGAAGTGTTATGGGTTTGGAGTTGGTCTGTGGTTGGAGGTGCGATCGGCTACGCCGTGTCGCAGACAGTTACTTGGCGCTATCGTTCGAGACTATATCTATTGCTAACAGCAGGAGGTGTACTTGGAGGCTTATACATTCTTTGCTTAATTCTCTTTTATCAGGGCATTTGGGTTCCCCTAGTTCCGTCAACCTTAGTTTTAGTGCTTACTGGTGGCACAGTAGCGATTTATCTATCTACACAACAAGGTCAACCCCTGCGGGGAATTCAAAATTCAAAATTCAAAATTCACGCATTGAAGCACGACCAGGATAAATCCGGGGGCTTGAATTAATGTTGCTTTGCATTTTTTCTTTTCCATAAATAAATTCATTGGCTCTGTATCCTTTTTTCTTTGGTCAGCGACAACTGATTTCTACAACTTGAGGTATAAAACAAATGAAATTGTTTGTACAAAGGATTCAACTTTTCCTCGTCATGGGTTTAACACTCCTTAGCTGTACACAAGTGCAGGCACAGCCTGAAAACCCCAAAGGACAATTAAATCAATCACTGATTTTCGCTGCGCCGCCCCCACCATCAGACATCGGGGAACCAGGCAAGCGAGGGGAAGCAGGTAGCCGTGGCTGTGGTCAGGATATAAATAAGCGCATGACTTCTTCTCAAAAGCGGCTCACAGCTTTAGTACCTATTTATTCAAACTCAGAATTGGTCTTTGGAACAACGATCAGAGAGCATCCTAGTTTCTTATTTTATGTTCCTTATGCATCGGACTTTACATCTGGAGAGTTTGTGCTAGAAGATGAAGCAGAACATCAAACTACTTATAAAATTTCTTTAAGGGAGACACCAGGAATAGTTAGCTTTCGTTTGCCCTCAAAAGCAGCACCTTTAGAGACAGGTAAGCGGTATCGTTGGTATTTCAACATTTACTGTCAGAAGGATAACCAAATTATTGCTAATGTTGAAGGTTATGTAAAACGAGAGCAACTAAAGCTTGCTTTAAAAACTCAATTAGAAAAAGCAACACTACGCCAGCAAGTAAACCTTTATGCGGCTAATGGTATTTGGTATGAAGCGCTGAGTGCTGCTAGTGAATTGCGTCGCCCCAATTTGCAAGATCCTTCTTGGACGGCGTTGTTGCAAGCTGTTGGTTTGAATAATTTTATAACTGAACCAAGGGTGGAGTGCTGCAATTTAGAGAATTAGGGCGTTGCATAAATGTGGGATGATTTTATAGAGTTTCCTTTGCACCGCAGTTGCTTGGCTGTCGGCAGAACTGCAAGGGCGCACTGCCTTGTCTTTGCGCCTTTGCGCCAGATAAATCCCGCAACGGGAGCAACGCCAGAATTAGCAGTGAAGAGCGATCGCCTTTGGAGAAAAGTCAGCGATGCTCTATGCTTACTTAATGGTTAAGTTGATTAACTTGCAGCCGCAACTGACTTTTTACGGTTAGAACGCTTGCGCTCTGATTTTTTCTTTAGTCCAACTGCTTGAGCTTGATCGCTGTCTGACCCATATTGCCCGCGCACAACTTCTTTCATCGCTAATACAGCATTGTGAAATTCCCATTCTGCTAATCGCGCAGCATCAGAGGCAGCACGGTATAAAGTTAGTTTCTCGATTTCGGCTTGTTGAAAACTCAACATAGTTTGATAAGCTTGCTGTAAGTTTGCAGCAGAGGCATCAGCACGGGTTGTTTCATAGGTGCTGATGGTTTGAAAACCGTGCAATGAAGTAATATCTTGACTAATTGATTGAGGAGGCAAACGGCGTGTTGTATCTTGGATAGGCATAGATGTATACCGTAATAAAGTATACATTTAATATGCCCATTACAACTCTAAAGCGAACAGGAGACTTTTACAGCTATTTTCGGGTAAATGTACTACATCTTTTTTATCTCACGCAAAGCCGCTCCAGGCGCACAGAGGAATCAAGAGTGTGGTCTAAAAACATGAAAACTCCTGTAAATTATGCAAGCCGAGGCAATGGCATTGTCAGGCGATACAATCGCATTGTAAATCGATGCGATCGCATTGTCAGCCGATACAATCGAATTGTTAGTCAAAACAATGGCATTGTCAGCCGATACAATCGAATTGTTAGTCAAAACAATGGCATTGTCAGCCGATACAATCGAATTGCAGATCGATGAAAAAAACCAGATTGCAATCTGACTTTGTGAAATTACGAATTACGAATTACGAATTGCTCTACAAGATGCAGACTTCAACCAAGGACTATGGGGCGTAGTGGTGGGAAGATTTGCTGTCAGAACGACTTCCCCTTTTTCGTTTAGCGCCAAACCAGTAGCTTCTATGATACGTTCTGGTGCGGGAGTAGTTATTTTGCTGGGAACAAAGGAGCGATCGCGGTTATCACCGTTTGGATTGAGAGTCACTAAATCTACCTGCACTGCATCAGTGTTAAGAGCTTCATCTGGATTAGGGGGCAAGCCACCTCGACCAGTTATAGTAAAACTGCTCTTAGCTAAAGTTCCACCAGCTTGACAAGTCTGTGCTACTTGCGTATCAACTGGTACGGTTGGCAAGTTAACTAAGCCACTGTTAGGGTCAATATCCGGCGTGTTAAGTTCTACATTACCACTTAACTCAGAACTTGCTCCTGTTGCAGTGATGTCACTTGTTGTATCAGATTCTACGTCTCGGAACTGTATACCAAAGATACCTTGGGCATTGATTCGCACATTTCCGCCACGGAAGTTAGTAGAATCGGCTCTGATATCACTATTTTCAAAACCAATGAGGAAATCAGTGTTAATGTTGATGTTGCCGCCGATGACGTTTTCGCCTCTGGCGTTGGTGAAGATCTTGCTATTGCGACTCATTAACAAATCTCGTGAGTTAATGTTAATTGTCGCCTGCTCCCCATTAGGGTCAATAGCGCTTTGTGTGTTACTGCTAAGTAAGGCGTTGTTATCTAAACGAATGGAGCGAGAATTTAATGTCATGATACCTGCGGTTCCTGTTCCCAAACTCCCCACGGTTATTCCAGCTCCATCTTGCACTAGCAAGGTATTAGTTGTAATGCTCAAATTACCCGCATTCCCTTTTGAATTTGACCCTGCTGAAGCAGACAAGGTACTGGCAACCTGATTATCAGCGCT
>NZ_JAVRBM010000009.1:123839-154105 GCF_034531255.1 Nostoc sp. ChiQUE01b
CGCTTCTACCAATAATTTGCACATCTTGGGCATTAACGGTTAAATTTCCCCCCTTAGCAGTCACCTGTGCCCCACCCGAAACTCCCAAGGTATTAGTTGTAATGCTCAAATCACCCACATTCCCTGTTGAATTTGACCCTGCTGAAGCAGACAAGGTACTGGCAACCTGATTATCAGCGCTTCTACCAATAATTTGCACATCTTGGGCATTAACGGTTAAATTTCCCCCCTTGCCTGCACTGCTTGTACCAGCAGTCACCTGTGCCCCACCCGAAACTCGCAAGGTATTAGCATTGATATTGACATCGCCACCTTGCCCGTTTGCTTTTGATTGCACCTGATTAGCAATTTGACTCCTATTATCAAGACTAATTGCTCCAGTTGCATTAACTTCAATATTTCCCGCCTTACTATTATCAGAATCCAGTTCACTATCTATTCCTACCAACAGTCTACTCTCTCCTGTCATCTCTAAATTCCGAGCATTAACCGCGATACTACCACCATCACCAGCAGTAACTCTTACTCTCGCGCCATTGCTCAGAAAAACATCACTTCTTTCTACACCATCCGGAAAACTCAAGCTCAGATTATTACCATCCCCATTCAACCCAACTGTTCCCGTACCAGAAGACCCACCTAACTCAACTCGCCCACCAAAAGCAAACAATCTTCCACCATCCATTTTGATATCACCGCCTACCAACAGCAAACTATTGCCATCTGGTACGCCCAAATCAACTGAGTTATTTTCGATAGATGCGGTTTTGATTTGATTAAATAGTAAAGCGGAAGGATTGACCGTCAGCAGGGATGAAGAACTTTCTGGATTTGTAGCACTAAAAAAACCTTGATTACCAAATGCGATCGCCGACGCTGTAGTCGCTACAAAAGAACCGCGAATATCCAGCCTCGCACCTTGGCCAAAAATAATTCCGTTAGGATTTATCAAAAACAAATTAGCTGTGCCATTAGCGCGAATTAACCCATCAATCTGAGAAACTGACCCACCTGTTACTCGACTGATAATATTTTGAATATTTACAGAATTATTAAACAAAGCAACGCCGTTAATCGGGACAGAAAACTCCCGAAAGCTGTGGAACAAGTTGCCACCTGCTGGGGTTCCTCCTTCAATGATGCTGTTGTTCCCTTCTAATTTGACACTAGAGTTCTTGGGCAAAGTGCCATCCGGGATAATTTGGGCAAAAACGCAATTTGTACTGCAAATGTTTGAACCACATATTGCAATTCCGATAAACCAGCCCCAACGAATACTTATCTTAGACATTGCACCCCTCTAAGCAAACAACGATCGCTAAACTTTTGGTTATGTCACACCACTAATGTGGGTTTACGGTGGTTGCAGTCACCTCTGGATAATTCTCTGTTGCGATCGCGTTAGTTTTACGCAAAACTTGCTAATTTATTTACATAAATTTATACAACATAATTCATTAGTCGATGCGATCGCATTGTCAGTCGATGCAATCGCATTGTCACCCAATACAATCGAATTGTCAGGCGAAACAATGGCATTGTCAGTCAATACAATGGCATTGTCACCCAATACAATCGAATTGTCAGGCGAAACAATGGCATTGTCAGTCAATACAATGGCATTGTAAGTTGATGCGATCGCATCTGCTTAAGTAAATACAGCCCTGTTCTACCAACACGTGGATCTGCCGGGACATCCACGGTATAAGTTCCCTCGCTAGGCTGTTGGTTTAAATACGTATAAAGCGATTAGACATAGGAGTGAAAATTAATTCTGCGTTGCCCGAAATCTTTGGTAGGCACAATTCATGAATTGTGCCTACGTCATTTCACCAGATGTCTATTCTGCTTTGGCAGAAAAATTGGCAAATTTAGTCCGCAACTTTTGCTTTGATGAAATTATCGACTTAACTGAGGAAAATACCCAATTATGAACAGCAAAACTAAATTCTTGACTTTTGTCACCGTAACACTAACAATTTCTTCTTTGGCTATTAGTACAGTTGTAGCAAAGGCGAAACTAACGAATCAGTCAAAACTGTTTATTAACGGTATTGGCAGAGTACAAGTTGGCATGACTGTCCCGGAAGCGGCAAAGGCTGCTGGTACTAAGCTAGTGGGCGATCCACCAAATAATAATTGCTATTATGTTAAGCCACAAAATGAACCCAAAAATCTTTCGTTCATGGTGACAAAAGGTCGGATTTCTAGAGTAGATGTGAGGCAAAATAATCAGATTACTACCCTCAAAGGTGCAAAAATTGGCGACACAGAAGCGCAAATCAAGTCGCTTTATCCAGGACAAATTCAAGTCACACCTCATAAATACGTCCAAAACGGACATTACCTAACTTTCATCCCGAAAGACCGTAGCGATCGCAACTATCGTCTAATCTTCGAGACTGATGGTAAACTTGTCACTGAGTTCAGAGCGGGTAAATTGCCGGAAGTCGAATATGTTGAGGGGTGTTCTTAATTTAATCATCTTGCACAAATGCAAAATTTGCCCTCATCCCCCAACCCCCTTCTCCCAATTTTGCAAGAAGGAAAGCCTATTTCAAAGTCCCTCTTCCAAGCTTGGGAGAGGGATTTAGGGTGAGGGCTGATATTACTCCTCATTTATCGACTTTACTTCTTCTGGTAGTAAGGTAGTTTCATCTTTAGGACGTTCGCCATCTAAGGATTTGGCTATAGTTGTATAGGGTTTGATAATTAGACCGACACCAATTGTCCAACCTAATGTAACCATCCAACCTGCGAGAATATCACTGGGAAAATGAACCCCCAGATAGAGACGACACCACGCAATAGCTATGATATATAAACTGCCTAATATGAGAACCAACCAGCGCCAGGAGCTAGCCCAAGTTAAAAATAGCAAAATTGCTACCAGAGTTATACTAGTCATGGCATGAGCACTGGGAAATGCAAAACTAGACTCAGGTGCAATGGACTGCCACAATTGTGGACGCACTCGATGCATTAATTGTTTTGCTGTGCGGTTGATGATGATGCTTCCTGCTGAGGTGGTAAGTAAATAAGCTAGCGATCGCCAGCGTTTTTGAAGTAGTAACATCAGGGCGATCGCACCCAAAATCAGCATCGCCATCCCAGGCAACCCAATTGTAGCTAGGGTGACAGCTAAAACATCTAACTGTGGGTTGGTTATAGAATGAACCGCTAACAAAATCGGTACATCCCACGGAAAACCTGCTTGATTTTCCCATATCTTCACTGTCAGGATTTCAAATATCTGCAAAGGTAAATATACTCCGATCAGGAGGAGTAAGAGCGATCGCCAACGAGCAATCAGCAGGTTTTTGAGAAAATCAAACGGCGACTGACTCTCTTTATTGATTTGTTTCTCTTTTTCCATATCTAAGTTAAAAAAACCGATCGACGGCTTCACTGATTACAAATTATTGGAAACTTGAGAAGTTCCACAATGTTTACAGTACGACAAATGTTTATAAGTAAGATTATGACAGTTCTGGCATTCAATGTACTGATAATATCCGCAGTGTGGACAGTAAGTATCAAGATGTCGAATTTTCTTGGCACAATTGATACAGCGTGATTTTTGAACTCTGCTAGCTGCTTGGACTTTAGCGTTAAAGACAAATTTTTGAAAAAACTGGATGATTCCAAAACCAATAACTGGAATCAGCAAGATATAAATATAATTTATCAGGAAAAGTAAACCGCCAAAAATGGCGCTGACTATATCAAATAAAAATTTAAATATTGCACCTATTTGCAGAAATTCAAATATTTTAACGATTAATGGGATAAAAAAGATAACTAGCAAATGCCAGCTAATTAGCGAAACAAGTCCATATCCTCTTCTTTGGGCAAATTTGTGAACTGATAAGGCAATGAGAATCAGTGGTAAAAGAAAGAGAGACTGAAAACCAAGCTGAATACTTGGATACCAAAATGATGCCTGCTGATAGCCTTTATCTACTTCTTTAAATCGATTGTCATCTTTAAGAAAGGCTATAAAACTAATGCTTTCCGGTTTGGCAAGTAGTTCATTTTTAAGAGTGAAATTTTCTTGTTTAAGAGTAGAAATTTGGCGATTATTTTCTTCTAATGCCTGTTTAGTTTTTTCTGCACTGACTTGATTAATTGATTGTTCGCGGCTCTGACCTGCAATTTTTTCTAATAACGTTGAGTCATACTCAGATTTAATAGTGCTATTGGCTTGTTCCAGCCTACTAATTTTTGCTTGTTTTTGATCGATAGTTTTGATAATTTGCTGCTTTTCAGAATTCTTAATCTTATCTTTGTAATCGGCATATTGCAAACACGTTTGAGAAACCTTACCCAGATGTCCTGCTTCGGCTTGTTGATAGTTTTGCCGAAAACTAAATTGATTGTTCGTGTAAGATGACAATGAAAGTCTAACAATTTCATAGTCTTTATCTGTAGTAGTTTTTGTCCGGTAATTTTGCCACTCTGAATAACATGGATAAGCCTCAGTCGGACTGATATGCCATCTGCTAATATCATCAAGTCCAGTAAAAACATTAATTAAGATAAAAATATCAATTATAATAATGACAGTCAAACTGACTTTATTCAGTGGCTCGTTGTTGATTGTCCTTGATTGACTAAAAAATTGACTCAAAATTCGGCGGATTCTGGCAAACATATTGTATTTTAAATAAATGTAAATTCAATCCGAATCAATCTTATCCGATCGCTAGTGAATAGCTGGACAAAAATACATCTACCTATCTGAAGATTTATTAACTGCTGACGAAAAACAAAATCTCCAACAACTTTTACGAAGTCGGGAATCTATGGCTTTCAATTCTCACAAATCAGGCTGGGGTCAAAAATATCATGATTTTCACCTAAAGTTGAGACAATTGATGACTAGACCTCTTGCAAAAGTCCCCTAAACCCCACCCCCAGCCCCTAAGAGCAGGCTCTTAGGGGAGACTTTGACGTAAGTCAAAGGCGGGGTGGGATTCTTATTTTGGATTTATGCAAGAAGTCTACTGTGTACCCTAACTCAATACCGCTTGGTTAAGAATATTCGTAGATTGGGTTGAGGAACAAACCCCATCAAATGTTGGGTTTCGTTCCTCAACCCAACCTACACATTTCTATTTTTTAGACAAAACCTACGCAGTATT
Organism: Nostoc sp. ChiQUE01b; assembly: GCF_034531255.1. Taxonomy (NCBI): domain Bacteria; kingdom Bacillati; phylum Cyanobacteriota; class Cyanophyceae; order Nostocales; family Nostocaceae; genus Nostoc; species Nostoc sp. ChiQUE01b. Next base: position 128,984 of record NZ_JAVRBM010000009.1, read on the forward strand.
GCAACCCTATTTAGCAGCGAAGTAGGCTTCTAATGCCTCAGAACCACCAATTAATTTACCATCGATAAATACTTGGGGAACTGTTGTCGCACCTGCAACTGCTTTTAACGACCGTGTGGTGATATCCTTGCCCAAGGTAATTTCTTCGTAGTTGATGCCATGTTCCTTGAGCATTGCCTTAGCACGGGCACAGAAAGGACAACCGACTTTCGCAAACAGGGAAACTACTTCGGGCTTAACTGCTTGAGGATTGATATATCTGAGCATTGTCTCAGCATCCGACACCTTAAAGGGATCTCCTGGCTCCTCTGGTTCAATGAACATCTGGTTAATTACACCATCTCTCACCAGCATAGAATAGCGCCACGATCGCTTCCCAAACCCCAAGTCTGATTTATCTACCAACAGACCCATACCTTCAGTAAATTCGCCATTACCATCAGGAAGTAGTGTAATATTTTCTACCTCTTGATCCTTTGCCCATTCATTCATCACAAAGGCATCATTAACAGAAATACAGATAATGTCATCGACACCATTTGCTTTGAAAACCGGAGCTAATTCGTTGTAGCCAGGGAGATGAGTAGATGAACAAGTCGGAGTATAAGCACCCGGTAAAGAGAAGACAACTACTGTCTTATTAGCAAATAGCTGGTCGGTTGTCACATCCACCCACTCGTTGTTATTGCGAGTATGAAAAGTGACATTGGGTACTCTTTGTCCTCGATGATTGGGTAACATAATTTTGCTTGTCTTTAGTAATCAATTCCAGTCATAACTTATCATGGGAGAACTGGTACAATGTAACTATCAATCGGCTAAGAAACTTCATTCATAAATGGAGCGATCGCTGTTACAAATTCAGTGGTTGATTCATAAGGTAGAACATTACGCCCATTTATTTTTATACCTCGACTTTTAGGCAAACAAGCAAGGTAGTGAGCCAAGCGTTCATCTGGCGTTTCTTTTTTCTTGTCTTGGCTAATACTCGATGCAGTTTCCCCCATAACCGTTAATGTTGGTTGCTGAATCGAGGCGATAAAACTAGTATAATCATCTCGCCAAAACCCTGCTAAAAAAGAAAATACTGCGTGGCGGCTAGCAGGATTTTCTGCACCTGCAAGCAATGTATTTAACCACTCTGCATCCACAGCATTTTCAGAAGCAAAGAGTTGACGAATCGAGAAAGAACGTAAAAATTTTGGGGTGCGTGCATAGCGATAAAAAGCACTGCCAAAAGGCAAATCTAGCACATTCCAAAGGAATTTTCCCTGCCATTCTGGTGGTTTATTTGTCATCAAAGCCCACGCTGGCGGCCCAGAAAGTACTAGTCCGGCAATTAAATTTGATTCCTTTTGGACTAATTGGATCGCAACTGGCAATAAAGCGCCTTGCACTACAACAATAACAGGTTTTTGGACTACTGTTTGTAAAAAGGACTGCAACTGTTCTGCCCAATCACTAGGAGTGTAAGCTATACGGGGCATATCACTTTCACCACATCCTAGTAAATCAGGGTTGTAAATTGAATTACGCTGACCTGTACTATACCACTGACGACAAAATCGCTGCCAAAATCGCCGCGACAATCCCACGCCAATCGGATGAATTAATAGTAAGGGAACGCCCTCAGACGTTGTATTGATTGGTTGATGAACTTCGTAGGCGCAACGATAATTCTGCCAACTGTAAAACTGGTTAGGAGATGCTGTCAAATTTGTTGTGTTAGCTACAGCAGATGGTTGCATAATTCCTAGTTTTTAATACTTGCTAAAAAATTATCTGTGGATGAATCAGCTCGTAGCCAGCTTCTTTGAGCTTTTCATTCGATACCCAAGCATTATATGGGCGAGTACTCTTAATAGATGTATCCCATTTGACCTTGGGTAAATTATGTTTTTCAAATAAGCTATCTAGCAAGTCTCGGCTGGTGAGATGTGCATCATCTACCAGATTGTAAATTCCTTGCAAACGACGGTGACGAGCGAATTCTATCGCACCAACAATATCATCTAGATGAACCCAATTTGTGATATCTTCCCCATTGCCTGGACGGGTTGTAGCAGAATATCTACGAAATATTTTCAACAGTTCTCTACCAGTTCCATAAATCCCTCCTAAGCGGAAAATACAAACACGGAGATTTTCGTTAGATGCTGATAGCAAAACATCTTCTGTTTTGCGGAGAATTTGGGCATTTAAATTAGCAGGTGCAAGCGGTGTTTCTTCATCTACCCATACACCATTCCTGTCACCATATACTGTATAACTACCTGTGTATATTATTTGTTTTACACTCTTAATCTGTTGTAAGGACGAAACTAAAGTTTGGGCAGTTTGTAGATAAGTTTCTTCATAAACTTCTCCACTTTTTGCCCCAACACTCAGAAGTACAACATCTTGATTGTGCAAAACTGATTTTAGACTATCTATGTCATTACCACAAGTAACTACAACTCTTTGAGATACTGATTGTAGGGTAGAGACACGCTCAGGCGAAGTCGTGGTTACACTGACAACAAAATTCATATCTTGCTGCCAATATTGAGCAACTTTATAACCAACATAACCACAACCAATGATTGCAACGTTCATGACAAATTAGACACAAATAAATTAAACTACTCGTTGAGAGGAGATTCTCAATTAATTGTCTGGAAGTCAATAATTTTAACAGTCCAGAGCTAATAGTCAATAATTAATAGTACAGAAATTTTTATATCATGACTATTTTGCTAATTCTTTCTCAATTGTGGCAATTATCTCTGGTGAATTTGGCTGGACACTACTATTAAATCGAGCTACCACTTCACCTTGCTTATTAACTAAAAATTTTTCTAAGTTCCAAGCGAGATTCCCCCTTGGCTCAACGGCTTTAGTAAGTCGCTCATAAAGTGGATGCTGCTGTGAGCCTTTGGCATGAAGTTTATTGAATAGTTCAAAGGTAACACCATATTTACTCGTGCAGAATTGCACAATTTCTTCATTGCTTCCTGGTTCCTGCACTCCAAAATCATTACAAGGGAACTCTAAAATACGTAAATCTGCTTCTTCATACTTTTGGTTCAACTTTTCTAACCCCTCGTATTGAGAAGTATAACCGCAGAAGGAAGCCACATTTACAATTAAAAGTGCCTTTTTGGTGTAGTTGTTTAATTGCTTATCTTCACCGTTGATGGTCTTGACTGCAATATCCGAAATTGTGTTACTCATCTTAAATCTGATTTATAGGGAATATTGCCAAGTCTCCCATATTACAGGTACTCTAAATCCGGTTTCTTTAAGGAAATTAGGTTTGTTAGCCTTGTTGTAACAATTCTATGTGAGTCATGTAGTTGCAAAACGCTGTATCTTGTATAAATAGCTCGGCCAAGCCGCTATCTTAAGATAAGCGTGGGAAATCTGCGTAGTTATATTTGATCACAAAAACCCAAAAAATGTGTTTTATGATACAGTTTTTTGGGTTTGAGTAAATAGACAATCAGTCAAATTTATCCGTTAGGCATAAATTTACCAAAGTGAAATCAGGAACTAGTACAACGGGCGCGTAAATAAACCACCTATTCCAAATCAATAAACGCTTATGATGTATACCTGTTTGACTTTTGACCGAAGAACAGAAGGATATAAGCCCCTAAATTTATTTATGGGGATTATTAATTTTGAATTTTGAATTTCCCGTACCCCTGCTCTTAAGCAAGCTACGCGTAGCGGACGCACCAGAAGGGGTTGACTTCCGCCTTGCGGCACTAGTCTCATAATTTCTGTGAAGGAATGTTTATGTTTTGATTTAGTCAGAGTTTTTAATATTAGAAAAAGTGTGTTTCCAGAAAAATAAATAACTGATACGGAGAATGAGATGATTATTTACTAAAAGTGTTGACTAAAAACTGAATTTGTTAGCTTAATTAAAGTATTTGATTTTGCTAAGTATATTACCTTGTGAAAATTTTATGCTTAAAGGCTTAAGAGTTAGTATGCTGCTATTGGCAGTGATGGGAAATTTGGCATGGTCATTTAGTGCCAAGGCAAATTTTAACGGCAAACTCACCGTGGAAATTGATGGCTTGAAGAATAAAGAAGGACAAGTCTGTGCCAGTATATTTGCTAGCAGTAAAGGATTTCCTAGCGATCGCGATCGCGTCTTACAAAAGCAGTGTACCAAGATTACTGAAAATCCTTTACCAATTACCTTTGATAACTTGAAAGCAGGTAGTTACGCCGTTGCTGTCTTCCACGATCAAAATAATGACCGCACTCTCAATAGCAATATTTTTGGTATACCAAGCGAAGGTTTTGGATTTTCCAGCAACCCAGAAATTCGCACAAGAGCGCCCAAATTTAGCGAAGCAGTATTTTTAGTAGCAGGGCCAGATACCAATATCCAAATCCAGTTGAAATATTTTTAAAAGGACAAGCGATCGCCCTTGTTTTTGCCGCCCTATAGGCTCTCCTTCTTGCAAAGGTAAACTGACTTGACTCTCAAGGTTGCAGAGAATGGTACCCAGGCAAGTACCACAGTTGACCAGAATAAGCTAATTGGTGCGATCGCAGCCTTCAAAAAAAAAGATGTATTGTATATCACTCCTTCAAACATTTGCCTACTGGTTTCTGCTTTCTTACTGCCTAGACACGAGAAAAATATGAATAATACACAAAGCTTAGTATTTATGTATACATTTATCAGCCAACAATGTGAAGAATATGCAAAGATGAGTATTTAAGCATAGACATCTAACTAAGATGCTGATTATGTAGTTATTTTGAGGCTTTTGAGATGTTCTCTATTTTCAAGCTAGACATCCACGAATAACCCACAAGGAGGGCATCAAAATCCTTTTCTCAATTGAGAGTCAATTGTTGACTATTTTCTCTTATAGTAGGATTTAGGCGCTGGCAAAAAACCAAGTATAAAGGGCGAATTTTAGGCATTTAATTGTCATATTTTTTGATGATTGTTCAGTGATTTCTATTGAATCAAAGACGATCAAAAAAGCCTCAAATAACCGATTCCGAATACGTACACTCATTAATTTGTACAGTGCTTAAGACTTAGATAGTTAGGAGAATAGTTGGATAATTGCAACGTAAAAGCCTTGGAATAGGGTGAATATTAGAGAAATATTACTTTTCTTCAAGAGTGACATGAAAGTATGCCGAAAACGTCAAATTTCGCCAAATTCTTTGTGCCCTAAAAATGTACAAACCGCAGGTTGAGAACTGAAAGTTACTGAAAAAATAGATTTAGATAGGTAGAAAGTTATGGCAAATATCAATGGCACTAACGGTAATGATACTCTCTATGGGACAACGAGTGATGACCTGATTAATGGTTTAGCAGGTGACGATAAACTATATGGTAAGAGAAGCTACGACATCCTCAACGGTGATGCTGGTAACGATTACTTGAATGTTGACTATTCATCAGGCAATACTACTCTCAACGGTGGCACTGGTGATGATACATTGAATGCTGAACATTCATCAGGCAATAACTTGCTTTTTGGAGGCGATGGCAATGATACTTTCTTGACCTCTAACGATATTCTCTCAACCTCTAACTCCTATATCTTCTATGGTAATAACACCCTTAACGGTGGCAATGGGAATGACACCTTTTATTATAATAAGGTAATTGATTATGTTAATGACTTGACAACTGGTGGCGGCGGCAAGGATAAATTTGTTTACGCTGGCGGTAAGGGCGCTTCTGGTATCATTACCATCACTGATTTCAGTGGCATTGGTAAAAACTCAAACCCATCAGCGGTGGTAATTGCCGAAGTGGATACCTTGCAATTTACAGGAGCTGAGCAATTCACTGCCAGAAATTTGCTATTAACTCAAAATGGTAACGATTTAGAAATCACCTTTGAAGGGAAAGGTCGTGCCAAAGTGTTCTTGCAGAACTTTGCCTTGGAAAACCTAGACAATTTAGCCGAGGTTGGCAATATTCTGTTTGATGGGCAAACTACTATCACAGACAGCTTTGATGTCTTCAATGCCGACTCTACCCAAAGCACTATCTTTAACAAGAACACAGTCACCTTCCTTAACGACCTCGACAATAATGTTAACGGCTTTGACAACTCAGATGATGTGATTAATGGTCAAGGGGGTGATGACCTCATTGACGGTAAAGGTGGCAATGACGTTTTGAGGGGTGGTGTAGCAGGAAATGATACTCTCATTGGTAGTGCTGGTGACGATACCTTAAGTGGTAGCGATTCATCAGGCAATAAGCTATTGAATGGGGGCGATGGCAATGATTTTCTCTCCGTCTCTAACTCTTCTACCGAACTGCTGTACTACTCCTACCGAAAAAAAGACTTGTATGACAAAAATACCCTTAACGGTGGTGCTGGTGACGATACCTTAAGTGCTAGCAATTTACCAATCGATAACCTGCTCTCTGGGGGCGATGGCAATGATTCTCTTTCCGTTTCTGACGCCTTTGGTAATAATACCCTCAACGGTGGTAATGGCGATGATGTCCTCATAGATGGCAATGGCAAAAATATCTTCACAGGTGGCGGTGGCAAGGATAAATTTGTTTACAACTCTTTCCTCTACAACAATAGTAAGATTGCTGATTTCGGTGCCGTAGGTAAAGGTACAAACCCGACAGCAGCAGTCATTGCCGAAGTGGACACCCTAACATTTCAAGATGCAGGCTTGACGGCCAAAAATCTGCTGTTGACTCAGAATGGCAACAATCTGGAAATCACCTTTTCTGGAGTGTTTGGTAGTCGCAAACTCATCCTGGAAAACTTTGCCCTGGAAAACTTAGATAACCTAAGCTTATCTACAGGAGCCACTCTAGACTTGGGCAATATTTTGTTTTATGGGCAAACTACCATCACAGACAGCTTTGATGTCTTCAATGCCAACTCCACCCAAAACACTATCTTCAACAAAAACACTGTCACCTTTCTTAATGACCTCGACAATAATGTTAACGGCTTTGACAACTCAGATGATGTGATTAATGGTCAAGGGGGCGATGACATCATTGATGGCAAAAGTGGCAACGACCTTTTGAGGGGTGGTGCAGGCAATAATACTCTCAACGGTGGTGCTGGTAATGATACCTTGAATGCTGACTATTTACTAGGCGATAATTTGCTCTCTGGGGGCAATGGCAATGATTTTCTCTTTGCCTCTGGCTATCAGTACAACTCCGGCCCCTTGTACTACGGTCCATACGACCTTCTCTGGTTAGGAAATAATACCCTCAACGGTGGTGCAGGTAACGATACCTTGAGTGCTAGGGGTTCAAAGGGCAATAACCTGCTTTCTGGGGGCGATGGTAATGATTCTCTTGACATCTCTGGCTATGAGTCTGGAAGTTCCGGTCAGTACTACTACACCTCCACTAACTCTGTCGCGTCTGGCAATAATACCCTCAATGGTGGTGCTGGTGATGATACCTTGGGTGCTAGCGGTTCAAGAGGCGATAATCTGCTTTTTGGGGGCGATGGCAATGATTTTCTTAACATCTCTGGCGACCAGAATCGAGGTGGCGACTTCTACAACGACTATCGCTCGTCTGGCAATAACACCCTTAACGGTGGCGCTGGTGATGATACCTTAGATGCTAGCGGTTCGACAGGCGATAATCTGCTCTCTGGCGGCGATGGTAATGATGCCTTCTATCTAAGCTTCTTATCCGAATATAATGACCCCTCTAATTCTGATTTGGTGACACAAACGGTAGATGGGGGTAAGGGTAACGATGTGTTGTCCGTCAATTTTGGCAATCCTACCGCAGGAATCACGACAACATTCAATGCCACTACTAACATTGGCTCAATTACGATGGGCACATATAGTGTTAGCTACAAGAATATAGAACGATTAAATATTTCAGGTTCACAGTACAATTTTTCAGGTTTACAGTCCGATGACAACATTGTGGGAAGCAATGGCAACGATACACTCTCTGGGAGCAATGGTGGCAAAGATACGATAGATGGGGGTAAGGGTGACGATTTGTTGTCCGTCGATTACAGCTATTATGCTACAGGGGGGATCACAACGACATTCAATGCCAGTACTAACGTTGGCTCAATTACGGCGGGCACTAATAGTGTTAGCTACAAAAATATCGAACGATTAAATATTTCAGATTCACAGTATGATGACAACATTGTGGGGAACGATGGCAACGATAGGCTCTCTACCGGCTATGGTGGCAAAGATACGATAGATGGCGGTAAGGGTGACGACTTGTTGTCTGTCAATTACAGGTTTGGGTTTCCTACCGAGGGAATCACTTCAACATTCAATGCCAGTACTAACATTGGCTCAATTACGGCGGGCAGGTATAGCGTTAGCTACAAGAATATCGAACGATTAAATATCTTAGGTACAGAGTTCGATGATTTTATTGTGGGGAACGATGGTAACGATAGTCTCTCGACGGGCAGTCGTGGCAAAGATACGATAGATGGGGGTAAGGGTGACGATTTATTTTTATTCTCCGAACATTATTATGTTGCAGCGGGGATCACAACGGCATTCAATGCTACTACTAACGTTGGATCAATTACTGGATTAACTACCGCAGGCACGTATAGCGTTAGCTACAAGAATATCGAACGATTAAATATCTCAGGTACAGAGTTCGATGACAACATTATGGGGAACCGTGGCAACGATACGCTCTCTGGCAATGGTGGCAATGATACGATTATTGGCGGTGCAGGTAATGATAGCTTGAGTGCTGGTGCTTACTTGGTAGGCGGCACTAACCTACTCTCTGGGGATGATGGCAATGATATACTCACAGGTAGCAAGGGTAGTGATAGCCTCTATGGAGGAGGTGGTACTGATACGTTTGTTTTCAATAGTTACAATGAAGGTGTTGATACTATTTATGACTTCAACGCCACCGATGACCTAATTCAGATATCGGCTGCTGGTTTTGAGAACGAGTTATCGCAGTCATCGTTATCATTATCATACGGTAGTCGGTTTATAATCGAAACATCTCCAAGGTTCTCAATAGGTTCACTTTTCGCTAATCAGTTTACAATTGGAATATCTGCAACCACAAGCGATCAACGATTTATCTATGACAATATTACGGGTGCACTATATTTTGACGCCGATGGCAGTGCAAGTGAATTTACTCAAGTAAAATTTGCACAATTTTTGGGTAGTGTGACACTAACTGAAAACAACTTTGTAGTTGTTTAATCTTAAACTAGCGCTCTTTGAGAGCTCTACCCCTGTGAACCCCCAACCCCTCCCCGCTTGCGGCTATGCATTAGTCACATCTTTCTTAACAATCTGGAAACCCTGGTTTTATAACCATCTTGGATACTGATGTCTTAGGCATCTATGACTTATGTACCCTTATTATTCTCGATAAAACTATGTTTTTATTGAGAATTAACGACGAAATCATAAAGGTTAGAAAAAACGTGAGTGAATACTCTCACAAATGTTGAGAAAGATCCGGGTAATGGATAGCCGCTTGCTCTTAGGGGAGAATTTGACGTAAGTCAAAGGCGGGGTGGGGTTCTATGCAAGAAGTCTATTTTATCAGAGGTTGTTTAGCTAAATTCTCTAAATCTACAGATTTAAGCAAATTCATCCACTCCACCGCTAGAGTTGAATCTTCAGGTTTGCTAAGACGTAATTCAGCCAAAGTAGTCAAGGCATCGTACCAAATACCATTCTGGGCATAAAGGTTTACCCGTTGCTGAGGAGTTGCTTGCTTCAAGCTATCTACTAATTTAGGATTTAGATTGGCCCGTTGCACCCATCCTTCTACATACTCCTGTTCTACGGGTTGTTGTGGATTGCAAATGACTTTGATCTTGAAAAACCAGTGATACATCTTGTTTTCTTGCAATGGGGGAGTATTTGCCCTTAAGGGAATGCTAATAATTCCTGGTACTTCTGGTATTGTTACTATTGTTCGGTAAAGAGTTTGACTTGGTTTATTTGACTCATCTTTGAGAACAAATTCAATGGAATCAATTGTAGATTTTTTATAGGGGACAAAAAACCAAAAAGTTGGATATTCCTCATTCGTCAAGCCCCAAACTTTAGTAACAGAAATAGCTTCTGTTTGTCCTTGTTTGAGTCTCTCTTCGTATATAGGTACAAGTGCAATAACAGACTGATTACTAACACCACAACCACGACTTGCAGCTCCGCCGCGATCGCCTGCTGCACCCCTGTCTGGAGGAGGCGGAGGAGGCGAAAAAACGCGACTTGCAGCCCCTCCGCGACCGACTGCTGCACCCCTGTCTGGAGGAGGTGGAGGAGGCGAAAATTTCTTCGGAATGGCCGCAGCTGGTGTCATCGAAATCATTGGAGAATAGCCAATAATTCCCAACCAAGTTATTCCCAATGCCGCAATTAATTGTATTTTTTGGCAATAGCTTTTCATAAAATCTCCTAACTATAGCAAAGTGCTGAGTGCTGTTAGCGGAAGCGGGGCGTTTAGCCCGTGCTGAGTAAAAACCCAGTAATTTTAGGGTTTTGAGCAATCACCAATGTCCTAACTGCCGAGAAGGTTGCTATACTGTACTGTCTGCTGAACAGCGATTTTCATGCTTCAAATTGGCGTTATTATTAATTTTTAAATTTTCTGTTTAAGTAAGTTGTAGCTATTAAACTATTACCTACTAAAGCCAACATAGCAGGAATCAGGGGAACCCAACAACTATATACAATTAAAAATATAAAACAGCTAACGTATAAACTGATAATGGCTATTCCTCCTGCCAAGCTTAGGTAAATGAATCGGTGCAGATAAGCAGTAAACAAACCGCCTAAAAAAGACCAACTCCAAACCCAAACTACCTCACCCCAAAGTGGCCAAGTCCACAACAGAGGTTGTCCATCCAAAGCAGCCCTAAGCAGTTGACTGACCTTCTGACCTTGTAAAAATACTCCTGGTATTGGCTGTAATTTCCCTTGAGGAGTGATGTAGGGAGTTAACCAGTAATCACGAAAAGTTTCTGCTGTTGTGCCAATAATGACTATTTTATCTTTGACTGCATTGGCATTTAGCTTACCCGTTAGCACTTGTTGTAAGGTCATACTTGGTGCGATCGCTTCTGGGGAACCAGAGGAACGATAATTTAATAAAATTTGGTGTCCAAAAGCATCAACTCCTTGATAACCTCCGGTATGAGCTTCTATTGGTTTAAATGTTGCCTTCCCTAATTGCCACGCGCCATCAGGGGTAAATTGTAACCGAATTCCCTTGGTGTACAGGTAACGCAGCGCCAGTTGAACACTTAGGGCATAGGGTGCAGTACAAGGAGATGAGGGCGAAGGAGTTAATGCTAACAGATGGCGACGCACGACATTATCTGAATCTATGGCAATATCGCTAAAACCGAGATTCTGTGAAGAAAGTTCTGGGGGTGGTTTCACACCTGGTTTTCCAGTTTGGGAATCGCTGAGTTGACACACCCCCACAAAGCGATCGCTTTTTCGCATCCTTTCTGCCAATGCTGGATAATCCTTAGCCACTGGATAATCTCGGTATATATCCAAACCAATAACTTGTGGTTGATATGCCTCTAATTTTTCTAACAGTTGGGCAAGTGATTTATCTGACAAGGAACCTTGAGGTTTCTCCGGTTTTTGCGCCTGCACATCTTCTTCTGTCACAGTCACAATCAGTAGGCGTGAGTCTGGTTTTTCAGGAGGACGCAAGCGTACCAGTTGGTCAAATGCACTTAACTCTAATGGTTGCAGCAAGCCCAAATACCGTATCCCAATTAATATTCCAGTTACTACCATGCTCGTCAGTAAGATCAATGATAAGCCAAGCCGACTTGTGGTTCCTTTAATAGGCGTGGTTTTAGACAAAGATGCAGGAAGATTGTGTGTATTTCTAAACAATTTCCCCCAATTCAACGGCATCTCAGCCGGATTTTGAAAGATCACAGGCAACCATGTTGCGCAGGGAAATTGGTTTTCTAATCCCTGTAACCTTTCTCGTGCTTCCCTTACAGCTAAATACAACGAGCCTCCCTGCGCGAAGGCTGACAAAAAATACTTTAAAAATTGCTGCGCGACGCGATCGGGTACAGGCTCTCGCATCACGATAATTTGAGGAATATGTAAATCTGCAAACTCCCATGCCAATCCCAAGCCATCACAGGAATTGAAAATCGCTAGTTGTAGACCTCGTTCTACTGCCTTTTTCAAGGCATACTTTAACTGGCTAATTGTTAGACTTTCTGTTTGATTGATGTAGATTTTTCCTGTTTGATTTGTTTCTTGAGTGGAACTATGTCCGGCGAAAAATAGAATCTGCCAATTCTGCTCCCATAGCTGGTCAGTAAGGTCAAGACATTGTGGTTCAACTAAAAAAGTGATGTCTGTATTGGGTAACAAATTAAGTAGCGCCTGGTCTGCTTTGGTATCAATACCTTGACTGTTACCCAAAATTGCTAAGATTTTTACTTTGTCGTATGTAGTTGCTATGCGGTTAAGATTGACTTGTTCGTAGGCAGGAGCGCTCAGGGCTATTTCCGCTTGGGGATAGCGTTCTAGCAAATCCCAAAGATGCCAGGGGAATTTCTGTAATCGCAGGTCTTTGGTTTGTAAAAGCATCCGAATATTATCCGCAAGCATGAGTTTTTCTAACAATTTCTCACGGATGAAACGAAAGGAATCGGAAGCAAGCCAAGTATTAAAACTTACTTTAAATTCCTGACTCACTTGCTGGCAGTATTCTAGGCTGGGGACTTGGTTAAGTTCTTTTGGTAAACCAATCGGACGAGATGGCAACTTTAAATTACGATAAATAGATTGCCAACGGTGATAATCGCGGAGAATTTCTGGGTTGGGGGGAAGTTCGCCTGTGATTTCCACAGTCGGGCGGACATTTTCATCGCCAATCTGTAGAGTCACGGTAAACCCTTGTTCAAAGTTTCCCTCCCCTAAGTTTAAGATGATTAACTTGTCCACAGCTAGTTCTCCCTAGATGTTGAGTTGTATCTATGTGAGGTGCACCCGTAGGGGCTGGGCACTGCCCATTGGGGTCAATTTAAGCCGAAACCCTTTTCAAACCTCGTTTTCAGCCTCTTGCTGGAAATGCTACTCTTGGCGGCTCTGCCGCGAGTTCGGGAGGCGGAGCCTCAATGAGGGGCATTCCCAGTCTCAGACTGGGAACGAGACAACGAGACAATCTCTCAAAGCTATGTCTAGACTGGTTTTTACGTTAAGTTGACAATAATGGGCACTACCGTGCCCTTACACCCTGCTGTATGTATCTTGGTTGCTAAACGAATTGCCTACTGTGTGTAGTTAAATTCAGTGTAAGAGCAAATAATAGAGGCTAAACGTAAATATTTTTGAAGGTAACACTTAAAACCGCAAAATTTCTCGGTCATATTCTTCAGGTGTGGGTTCGATTTCCCAAACCAATCCTTCTCCTAGTTCCAAAATTACTTCCAAATACAACATATCTACAGGTGTTGCTGCCGTATCTTGATTATTTTCAAAAGCTTGTAAGTCTTCCGTTAGTAGTCGGAGCTTAAACCCAGCCGGAATTTGACTATTAGGAGTTGTACTTCGCAATTCAAAGCGCCAAACATGGTTCTCAAAAGCGCCTTTTGGGAAAATACGTAACTCGTATGTTTGCTCTGCAACTATTATTTGCCGAGACAAGCCGAGAACTGGTTCTGCACTCCGCATTCCCACAGGTACTACAACAAATTCTCTTTTTTCCCATCCCCACTGTTGAGCTAAATTGGCTACTCCTGTCTGTAACCATTGCGGAATTGACGACTGTATGAGTAAACCCTGACGCAGTTCATACAACTTTTTTCGCCAACCGCTATGTGCCAAGAGCGCACCCCAGAGTGAAAATGGAACTGCCAAACGCGGAAATTTCACATTGCGATCGCCCAATCTTTCTAAAAGGTTTTCTGCCTGGATTTTGGCAATAGAATCTAAAGGTGCAATCTCGGTACGTAAGGCTTCTGACCGATCGAGTTGGCGTGTAACCCACAGCACATTAATATCTGGAATTAAATCTTCCCTTTCCAAGCTGTAAGTGCGATCGCCAGCATCATAAACCCCTTTTGTTTTCAGAATTTGATGGGTTGTGTAGCCAAAAATCTTCATCCAGCCATCATCAGGATTGACTTGTACTGCTATGTAATAGTCAGCAACCCATTCTGGTATATCTACCCATTCTTGCGGTACGCGCAACTCATCGTCATCCATCGCCAGGGTGGGAATTAATACAAGGCGATCGCGATCGAAAGTAATAGCTGTGCCATTGACTACTTCCCAAAAACTCGGTAATGCCGCACTGTTAGGATAAACTCTGGCGGTGGGAGCAATTTCCTCCTTGAACCAAGGCAAAAATGCTTGCAAGCATTTTTGATTTATCCACCCACGTTGACAAGCACCAGCTGTTGAGTATGGTTGTTCTTGTGCCTCTGGAGATTGGGTAATTTCCAAGTATAAATGCTGCGAGTCAATTGTGAATGGGGGAGGTGGGTTCAACATAGGGACTTCCAAGTAAAAAAATATTCAATCGCAGAGGGACAAGGGGGACAAGGGGACAAGGGGACAAGGGGACAAGGGGGACAAGGGGGACAAGGAAGAAAGAAGTCTAGTTGAGTAGACAAATTGGATAATTTATTTTTTGGAGTTCCCATAAATAATTTGGGAATCGCTCCATATAAAGACCATATTAGGGAGAGAGGAGAGACAAAATTATTTCTTGTCTGCTCATTGAATCTGGGTATGGCTATATTGGACTTTCAGCCATTCCTCTAAACTTGTGTTTATGGCATCTACTACGTCGGATTTGAGGGAAATATGCAAGGTGTTTTGACTCCATTGTGTGAGAGTCAGGAGCAATGACTTTTTAATGCTGCTAAGGCGACGGGAAACAGTATATTGCTTAATTTCTAACTGTGCAGCAATTTCTTGTTGAGTTAGTTGTTGAACGTAGTAAGCTTGTAGTACTTTTTGAGACTCAGCATCGAGTGTAGCGATCGCTTTGTACAAAACTTGGTTTAACTGAGTTTGGTGCGATCGCATATTCGCAGTTTCTTCTTGCTCAATAATTTCCGTTAGTAAAGATGTTTGCAAATCTACAGGCAATATATCTAATAAATTACGATCGTCTTCTTGGAGGGGAGCGTCTGTGGAAACAAACTTAGGATAGAGGAAAGTACGGGCAGCTTTAGCAGCAGATAATACCCAGGTTTCTATGGTTTGCTGATTGACTGCGGCAGTGGGTGAACTCAATCGGCTGAAACGTTCTGCATTATAAAGATGACTAATAGCTTCCCAAGTTTGAGCATCTGGTTTGGCAAGCTGACGAATTTTTCTATTGTCACCTGTGTAAAGTTCCTTAAAGCATTCCCAGGCTAAAACATAACTCTCGATGCTTTCGGCGTTAAATCCGGCATTTTGTAATGACTGCACTAGTCGTTTGCGGCTGAGTTTATGCAATAATGCCCAGTCTGAGCAAATGTCTGCTTCCCGGTGTAAGCGCAGTGCATCTTTGATAATCGATTCAAAAGTTAATTGTGCATAGGCTTTTAAATGCGAACTGTATTCAGGGTTGAAAGTTTTGAGTATTTTGTTAATATTAGCGATCGCCATCTGAAAACAATCTGCTACAGATGATTGTGTGGGAAAGTTAAGGACAAATTTTCTGGCAGTCCAATAGCACACCTCTTGTAAGTAAGCAGAAATATGTGCCTGTGCCACAGCACTAGATTGAGTCTGCCAAACTCTATACCAGTAAAGTGCCCAAAAGGTATCTGATTTCTCAGTTGATGACTCCTCCAGGCAAACTTTCATGCTGCGTCGCAGTTTGGCATCTGTTGCCCAACCACTAAATTGGTCTAGATCAAATTGCACAAAGGTAGAAAAGATTTCAACAATGCCCTGTCGGGGTTGCATGGAATACTTGCCGTTGTTTGAACCATAGCTGATTTTAATTATACAGCCATAGGGACAAAAGCTAATTCCTTGCTGCGTAAGGACTTTGGGACTTGCAAATAAAAAAATATCCAATTATTTCTTGTGGGGTGGGCAAGATGCCCACCCCACAAAATTGAATAATTTATTTCTTGGAAATCCCTTTACAGATTTTTCAAAATTTTTCTGATCTGAGTGCATAAAGACTAAAAGTCATCGTAGAGAGTGATATGCAGAGAAGTTCATTTACAAAGATGCTTTCTTTGGGGACTAGCGGAATCATTGAATAAGTTCGTTAAATACAGAACAAAATTTCGATGCTTACAGCCGCAAATTCATCCCACAAATATGCAACTTCTTAAAAGTTACCTACTTATCTCTGCATGATCTAATTAACAAAGGAAAAAATCATGTTAGCTAATCAAAGCTGTCTAGAATCTTTTGGTTTAATTGAAGAACTTGACGAACAAGCTGCTGAAACAATTAGTGGCGGTTACGAAGTTTTTACCATTAAAAACACAGTGGGATTTGACGTTAACTTTTCCTTAGATGATACGCCATTTACACTGCCTGCAAACGAAACATGGTATTATACCGCGTACAGCGGAGGAATCATTGAGTTTGACAGTGATAAGCGAGGTGGCTACGAGCTATACAAAGAATACAATTTGGCTGATGGAAGAGTATATGAGTTCCAAGACGACCCAAGTCCTGGCAATCCATATGATTTCAATATCTATACCGTAGCTTAATCTGCAATTCTCAAGTTGATTTACTGATTTGAATTTTCGAGGTTAGATTGTCCTGTCTCGGTTCATATCAAAGATGTAATCACTCAAAACTCTGACCTAAAAAGCTAGGTAAAGTATAAAATCGGGGCAAATACCCCGATTTTTTTATGCATAAGGATTTATCAGATTTTTCAGAATAATTCTGATCTAAGTGCATAAAAACTCAAAGTCGTCGTAAAGAGTGATATGCAAAAAGGTTGAACTAGTAAATACCACAAAAAAGATGCTTTTTTGGTTGCTTGCTAAATCATTGGATAATTTCGTCAAATACAGAACAAAATTTTGATATAGCACAAGCCTTGGTGGTTAGGACATTAACAGATGATAAAACTTAGACACAAAGCGAAAAGTCGAGCCAGCGCCTTGGGCGGGTTTCCCGACTTGTGGCGACTGGCGTCGGAGCGGCGGCTTGGGCCGATCTGCTAGCGCAGCGTTAGCGACGCAGGAGCGTCACTTTTCAAGACAAAGGCTTTTCACCCAGTCCCCAGTCCCTAGTTCCTAGTCCCTTGCTATAGTTACAGCCGCAAATTCATCACGGAGATATTAAATATCTTAAAAATTAGCTGATTCTCTCTGCACGACTTAATGAAAAAAGGAGAAAGCCCATGTTAAACAATCAAAGCTACCTAGAATATTTTGGTTTGATCAAAGAACTTGACGAACAAGCTACTGAAACAATTAGTGGCGGATACGAAGTTTTTGCCCTTAGAAACAAAACGGAATACGATATCCCCTACGCTGTCAATGGTATACGAACAAGCGATCTAGCATCTGGAGCTGATCTTATATATACCACGTATGGAGGTGGATTAACCATTGAATTTGATGCTGACGTTAGAATTGACTACAAAAAACTCAAAAAATACACTTTGACTGATGGAGTATATGAGTTTCAAAACGACCCAAGTCCTGACAATCCATATGATATCGATCTTTATTCCGTAGGCTAATGTGCAATTCTCAACTGGATTTATTGATTTGAATTTCCGAGGTTAGTTATTTATCAAGGAACACAAATTTATGACCTCAACAACAACTTATACTTACGATGCCAATGGCGATGTAATATCTAAGAATATAGATACCAACAGTGATGGGACAAAAATACCTTCGCCAAAAAAAGAGAAAGTTAAAAAACTCGGTTTTGGATTATCAACACTTGTAGCTCTGTCAGTGATTCCGACTTCAGTTGTAACGATGCCGTTAGTGCTGAACCAGCCAGTGCAAGCTCTATGTATTGCCTCTAGTGACTTCAATGGAATTTGGCATTCGGATGATGGAGGCACCTATTACGTTAGGCAAATTGGCAATGAAATTTGGTGGCTGGGAATGAGCGCTGATGATGGCAGAACCTGGACTAATGTATACAAGGGAACAAGAATTGGCGATACGGTTATTGGGCAATGGGCTGATGTCCCTAGAGGTGGAATCCGCTCTGGAGGAATTCTTAATTTGAGTGTTCCACCAGGCTGGAACGGAAGTGTCCCAGAATTTAGCAGAAACTTCGTTACTGGAGGTTTTGGCGGCTCTAAGTGGTTCCAATCTTGCAATGACGTAATCCTCAACCCTATTTAGCCGGATTAATTATGACAATTATTAATATATTTTCTGTTGGTAATCCATATGATATCGAACTCTATAGGATAGCCTAATTTGCAATTCTCAAATGGATTTACTGATTTGAGTTTCCGAGGTTAGATTGTCCTGTCTTGGTTCAAATCAAAGAGTCACTACTCAAAAATCTGGGCTAAGAAGCTGAATACAATATAAGGTCGGGGCAAGTGCCCCGATTTTTTTATGCATAAGGATTTGCCAGATTTTTAAAAATAGTTCTGCTTCAAGTGCATAAAAACTCAAAGTCGTCGTAAAGAGTGATATGCAGAGAAATTCATTTAGTAAGTAACACTAAAAAGATGCTTTCTTTGGGGACTTGCTGAATCATTCGATGATTTCGTCAAGAACAAAATTTCGATAGTTGCATCCGCAAATGTATCCCACAAATATACAACTTCTTAAAAGTTACCTAATTATCTCTGCATCACCTAATTAACAAAGAGAGAAAAACCATGTCAAATATCACTTCTACTGTTGTTGCTCAGGAACAACTTTTCACTAACCTAACGCCAGAAGAAGCCTCTATTCTTGAAGGGGGTTATACACTCAATGTATATAGTCTACTTTGCCTCGCAGATGGTGCAGATCCTTGGTATAAAGGCAAAGACGATGTCTATGCTAAGGTCACTCTTGACGGCATAACCACTAACTACAGTGTAGGTGATATGGGTACAGGAGATGCTAAAAACGTAGCTTGGGAATTTAACTTTTTTGAATATGCAGAAATCAGCTTTTTCGATAGTGATTGGCCAGACTCTGACGACGCTCTAGGCGGTATTTCCGTCTCCGGGGTAACAAACGGTCTGCAAAAACCCACTATAAGTGGGAGCGGTTCTAGATACAAAGTATTCTACGATGTCGCTTGAAGAGGTTACAAACCGACCTGAGTAATACCATTTTGGATTTTAGATTTTGGATTGTAAAAAAAGTTAGTGACTAAGCTTTTGAGCAATTCATATATCACAATCATTTTTCAAATTGGTAGAACTTTCTAGAAATAGTCCAGTACTCAGATGTTTAGGTTTAACAAACTAAATATCATCTCTAGTCGGGGAGAAAACCCCGACTTCTTTTTTTCCATTACCATTCGTCTTGACAATGAAATACCAAATAGTCCTCCAACACAGTAATGAAATACCAGATAGTTCTACAACACAGTGAAGAAGACTGCGATGCTGCAAGTCTTGCAACCATTGCCAAACACCACGGACACACATTTACCCTCAACCGCGTCCGAGAAGCCGTAGGCACTGGTTCTAGAGGAACATTCTTGCTGGAATTGAAGCGAGTGTGTAGGTTGGGTTGAGGAACGAAACCCAACATTTCCGGGACTTTGTTGGGTTGCGCTTTGCTTAACCCAACCTACAATTTTCTTAACTGTCTTGGTTCAGATCAAACAGTCACTACTCAAAAATCTGGGTTAAGAAGCTGAATACAATATAAGGTCGGGACAAGTGCCCCGATTTGTTTATGCATAAGGATTTGCCAGATTTATAAAAATAGTTCTGCTCCAAATGCATAAAAACTCAAAGTCATCGTAAAGAGTGATATGCAGAGAGGTTCACCTAGTAAGTACTACAAAAAAGGTGCAAATAAGGTGAATTATAATTTATCTAATTATCTCTGTATTGGGCATTTAATTAGTGCCTAATTGGTAACTTTTCTCAGTCAAAACAATTAGCAATTAACAATTTAAGATGGAGAAAATAATGGCTGATAAAGAACAATTATTTACTGAATTAACTCCTAAAGAAGGAGCCGTCATCGAAGGCGGTGCTAGACTCTTTTTGTATAAAGCCCTTGCCCTCAGAGCAAGTTCAGACATCCTCCCGGGTGTTAATGGAGACGACGTCGTTATTAAACTCAACGGCAACAAAATTCACGGAACTGTTAAGAATGTGAAAACAGGGGATGTAATTAACATCAACAAATTTTTTGATTTCAGCGGGACTGCAACGCTTGATTTTTTTGATGCCGACCCCCCAGGTAATCCCGATGATTATTTAGGCGGTTTTAATGTTAAAAATCCCACAAACGGTCAAACATCAAGGGTAATCAGCGGAAGTGACTCTGAATATCGAGTATTTTACGAGGTTATTGCCTAAACTCCTCAGAACTTGGAGATACTCAGTAACCACACAGGCAAACTTTTAGTTCTCAGAAGCTGAACATTAAACATTGTCGGGGCTTTTTTAAACCCCGACGATTCTTTCTCCTCTACAGTCGTCCAGAAAATGAAATACCAGATAGTTCTACAACACAGTGAAGAAGACTGCGGTGCTGCAAGTCTTGCAACCATTGCCAAACACCACGGACGCACATTTACTCTCAACCGCGTTCGAGAAGCCGTAGGCACTGGTTCTAGAGGAACATCCTTGCTGGGATTGAAGCGGGGTGCAGAAGTACTAGGATTCAATGCCCGCCAAGTTAAAGCTAGTCCTCAAGTAATCGACCAATTAGATCAAGCTCCCCTACCAGCAATTATCCACTGGAAAGGCTACCACTGGGTCGTATTATACGGACAAAAAGGCAAAAAATACGTCATCGCTGACCCTGGTGTTGGTATTCGTTATCTTACCCGTCAAGAGTTAATGGCAGGTTG
Source organism: Nostoc sp. ChiQUE01b (assembly GCF_034531255.1). NCBI lineage: Bacteria > Bacillati > Cyanobacteriota > Cyanophyceae > Nostocales > Nostocaceae > Nostoc > Nostoc sp. ChiQUE01b. The sequence goes on from NZ_JAVRBM010000009.1 coordinate 149,921, forward strand.
GGGTAATGGCGTCATGTTACTGCTGACTCCAGACGACAGTCGTTTTTATCAACAAGAATCAGATAAAATTGGCGGACTGGGAAGATATCTGCAACGGGTTTGGCCCTATCGTTCTATTCTCGCCCAAGCGATCGCTATTAACATCGCCATTGGACTGCTTTCTTTGGCATCTCCCTTCATGATGCAACTCCTCACCGATGATGTGTTAGTCCGAGGCGATACCCAACTACTAACTACTGTGGCCATTGGCGTTATCGCCATGAACTTAATTAGAAGCGCCATTAGTTTAGTCCAATCTCACCTCATCGGTCACTTCGGTCAAAAATTGCAATTAGGACTAATTCTAGAATACGGACGCAAACTTTTACATTTACCCCTTTCCTACTTTGAAGGACGACGCAGTGGAGAAGTTGTCAGCCGCATTGCCGATGTCAAAGCCATCAATAGCTTAGTTTCCCAAATTGTCCTCGGATTACCCAGTCAATTCTTTATTGCTGTAATTTCCTTGAGCTTTATGCTCTTTTACAGTTGGGAACTAACTCTAGCTTCCATAGTTGCATTTATAATTGTCACGGGTGTTAACCTGCTTTTCTTACCCGCAATGCGGCAGAAAACCCGAAATTTAATTGTTTCAGGTACAGAAAACCAAGGTTTTTTGGTAGAAACATTTCGTGGCGTCCAAGTATTAAAAACTACCCAAGCCACTCCCCAAGCTTGGTCAGAATACCAAGGGAATTATGGTCGCCTCGCCAATTTGGGCTGGAGTATGATGAAACTGGGACTGTATAGCAGTACAGTTACTGGCATTCTTTCCACCTTCATTAGTATTGGCATCCTTTGGATGGGTAGCTATTTAGTCATTAATCGCACCTTAACAATCGGTCAATTAATGGCATATAACGGCATGAGTGGCAACTTTCTTGGCTTCTTAGGTGCTGCCATCGGCTTAGTAGATGAGTTTATCACAGCCCAGATAGTCCTTCAACGGATGACAGAAGTGATTGACGCTACCCCAGAATCCGAAAATGATTTTAAAAAGCCTTGGGCACAAATTCCTGGAAATGCAGATATTACTTGCACTGAACTTAACTTTCATCACGCAGGTAGAGTTGACCTCCTACAAGATTTTTCCTTAACTATTCCTGGCGGTAAAGTCATTGCTTTAATTGGCAAATCTGGCTGTGGTAAAAGTACCCTGGCAAAATTGATGACTGGCTTATATAAAGTCGAGTCTGGCAATATTCGTTATGGTTTTTATAATCAGCAAGACCTATCCTTAGAATGTTTGCGTCAACAAGTGGTATTAGTTCCCCAAGAACCCCATTTCTGGAGTCGTTCTATTATTGATAACTTCAACTTTAGCTATCCCCATATTAGTTTTGAAGAAATTGTCAAAGCTTGTCAAATTGCAGGTGCAGATGAATTTATTAGCAAATTACCTGATAAATATCAAACTGTTTTAGGAGAATTTGGGGCAAATCTTTCTGGTGGACAAAAGCAAAGATTAGCTATCGCCAGAGCCATAGTTACTCAGCCACCAGTCTTAATTTTAGATGAATCCACGGGCGCACTCGACCCAGTAAGCGAAAGACAAGTACTAGATAGACTTTTATCCTATCGTCACAATCAAACGACTATTTTAATTAGTCACCGTCCCAAGGTGATACAGAGGGCAGATTTAATTGTATTTTTAGAACAAGGACGCTTAAAAATCCAAGGTACACCAGAAGAATTGCGCTCTTTACCTGGCGAACATTTAGATTTCTTAGATGATATTTTCCCCTCTCATAATGGGTTGGCGCTGATATCTTCCCCGGCTCATCATAACGGTAAGACTGCCACCATTAATTAAGATAATTCGTAATTCGTAAGACATCATGGTTAGCAATACAAATTTTTTACCCCCAATTCAAACAAACGAATTTATCCCACCAATTACTCGTTGGACAACATGGGGCGGAATGTTTATTCTCTGCGTTCTCGGATTAGCTGTGCCACTTGCGGCAATTTGTAAGTATAAGGTTACAGTTCAAGCACAGGCGGTTGTGCGTCCGGCGGGTGAATTGCGAATTGTGCAAGCGGCGACTGAAGGCCAGGTTATGCACATTTATGTCAAACAAAATCAACTGATCAAAAAAGGAGATGCGATCGCAACTATCGATGACTCCCGTCTGCAAACCAAAAAAAGCCAATTGCAAACTAGTATTCAACAATCTAAGTTACAACTAGTGCAAATTAATGCCCAGATTAATGCCCTCAACAGCCAGATTCGAGCCGAAACTGACCGCATCAACCGGATTATTACTGGCGCTCAAGCCGAATTGAGCGGTCGCCGTCGGGAATATCAAGATAAAAATCTTACCACTGTTTCCGAACTCCAAGAAGCTGATGCCAACGTCAAAATAGCCGAGAAAGAATTGCAGGCTGGGAAAGCACAGTTAAAAACAGCACAAGCGAATTTTCACGCTACTGAAGCTGCCTTGGGTGTAGCCCAGTCAAAACAGAACCGATATGAGAGTGTCGCTACCCAAGGGGCACTATCTAGGGATCAATTGGAAGAAGCACAATTAGCTGCCAAACAGCAAGAGCAAGCAGTAAAGGCGCAAGCAGCAGCAGTGGAGGCGCAAAAACAGACAATTGAACGGTTACAACAAGCAGTATCTGCTGTGATTGCCAGAAGGCAACGCGCCCAAGTTGCCGTAAATCCAAGTAATACAGAAGTAACTGTTGCTACTGAAAGGATAGCTCAAGAAAAAGCTGGAGGGGAAAGCAACAAAGCAACAATAGAAAAGGAACGCCAAGCCTTAATTAAGCAACGGATTGAAACAGAAAAGCAGTTAGAACGTGATACTAGCGAACTCAAACAAGCCGAAATAGATTTAGCTCAAACCGCGATCGCAGCTACTGCCGATGGTATCATTTCCCAACTCAATCTGCGAAACCCAGGTCAAACTGTGCGGGCTGGCGAGGAAGTATTGCAAATTGTCCCCACTGATGCGCCTCAAGTTTTGAAAGCAGCAGTAGGATCTGAAGATCAAAGTAAGTTAAAAATTGGTCAAAAAGTCCAAATGCGGGTCAGTGCTTGTCCTTACCCAGATTATGGTACTCTCAATGGTACAGTGCAGACAATCTCTCCAGATGCGATCGCTCCTCAAAATAATGGCACAAATGCATCGATGAATGGCAACACTAGTCCAAAAGCTACTGCGCCCGGTGCTTTCTATGAAGTGACTATTGAACCGGAAACTCTAGTTTTAGGTAAAGGGAAAAACCAGTGTCACATTCAATTGGGCATGGAAGGTAGGGTTGATATTATTTCCCGTGAAGAAACTGTGCTGCAATTCTTTCTCCGTAAGGCGAGGTTGATTAGTGATTTATGAGAAGGAGTCAGAAGACAGAATTCAGAATTCAGAATACCCCATGCCCTACGTTGTGGGTTTCAGTAAGTCAAATTACCCCCCTTAATCCCCCCGATATATTGGGGAGAAATAAGAAATCTTGTTTCCTCCCCTTAGAAAGGGGAGGGTTAGAGTGGGGTAAAACCCTGGTTAATCAGCTATTTCAGACTTGTGTATACACCGTAGTTAGAAAGCTAAATAGTGTTTAACTGAGTTATTGCATCAAAATCTGACGGCTTAAAATACTCATGACTTCATCTGGATTACCTGTTGGTAATAGCACACTCCAGTCACCAACGCTGGCATAGCCGAGAACTTGCAACAAGTGAATTCTGCTGATAACGGCTTTTGGTGAACCAATCAATAAATGTTTAATCGGTTCTCTTTTTGGTGATGGCTTTTGGTCAGATAGATTCAGAGGGGGTGCGTTGTTGCCTTGGGTAGGTAAATACTGCTCTTGTTGTGATTTGGCAAACTTTTTTGATTGTGCCATGATCATAGTTGACTCCAATTGTAGGGGTTAAATGAAAGGCGATCGCAAACTCTTGGGCGAGGGCGATCGCCTTTCTTATTTCAATATATAGTATATTTTTATACTTGTCAACAGAATTTCCAGGTATTTTTACATAGAATTAGGCATCTGTGCAGTCGTTTATTGAATTCGGGCAATCGTTTATTGAATTCGGGCAATCGTTTATTGAATTCGGGCAATCGTTTATTGAATTCGGGCAATCGTTTATTGAATTCGGGCAATCGTTTATTGAATTCGGGCAATCGTTTATTGAAT
>NZ_JAVRBM010000090.1:0-36755 GCF_034531255.1 Nostoc sp. ChiQUE01b
GTTTTTGCGATCGCTCCTAATTATACTTTGTCGAGAGTGATAAAAGAGGGTTAAAAACCTTGTAACCTTATATCTTTAGCTGATTTATTAGCTTTACTTATGTTGTAAGTCCAACTGAGCGATTCAATTCAACAAATAGGGGAAGAACTGGTTGTTGAGATTGTTGACCTCATAGGGGCGCTCATACTTGCGCCCCTACCCCTATCTCTGCTTCACAGCCTGGACCGCAGCATCAGCATTAACTAAACCACGACCGAAGAAATACTCTTCGGCTGACACTGGTTTCGCCTTTGGGAAAATACCGGAAGGTCGTGAAACAGGAGCATCTACAACAGTTCCAAAACCGACTTCTTTTTGCAAACGATAGCGATTAGCATCCGCTTTAGAAAGCTTAAGTCCATCATAGGTAGCAGTCTTATTGAGAATTGAGACAATTTCCTCCCGACTCAAACGCCGTTTTGGGTCTTCTCCCTTCATTAAAGCCACCACTCCCGATACAATGGGAGCCGAAAAAGAAGTCCCTTCTACCTGGACATACTTACCTAAGGGGTCTAACGCCACACCCCAAGCGTAATCTGGTACAGACATTCCCTGCCAAAAACCATCCAACCAAGTGCCACCTGTCGTTAAAATTCCACCACTGAGACTATTTTGGATTTCTCCGCCGGGTGCGACTATATCTAACCCACCGCCGTAACTGCTGTAGAAGGTGCGATTTCCCGTCATATTTGTTGCACCCACTGATACAACACCAGGAATACCTGCTGGAAATCCGACTCCATCTAAATTTTCATTGCCAGCAGAAGCAACAATTACCAAATTACGATTAGCATCTAACACATCAAAAATTTGCTCAGTTAATCCCTCATCAGGAAGTAAACCACCCAAACTCATATTGATGACATCAACATTTCTACTAGCAGCGTAACCAATTGCTTCAGATAAACTTGCCGTATTAATCGCGCCACGTAAGCCAAAAACCCGCACTGGCAAGATTTGGGTATCAGGAGCAACTCCAAGAATACCTGCTTTATCTTCCGAGTTGGCAGCAATTACACCCGCAGTCCAAGTACCGTGAAACTCGCTACCAATTTGAGTCCGAATCAGATTACGAAGGCGATGTGCAATTTCACTGTCTGAAGCTTTAGGGTAATGCTGTTTCAAGATGCCGGACAGTTGTTGATATTTCTTCAATAATTGGTCAGATGGTAATTTAAAAGTATCTTGAAATTCTGCTTGAATCTGTGCCATTTCTTGGGAACTCAAGCGTGTATCAGCGTCACCTTCACCTTGGCTAGAAAAGTCCCAGCCATATTCCTCACCAGGTAATTTATCGGGGCGATCGCCAGATTTATATGTCTTCTTCACCAAGTCGGGATGATCCCATTGAATCAAGCTATCAATTACCGCCACGACAACCCCGCGTCCGCCATTGCTGTTGCGCCAGGCTTCCGTAGCGCGAATATCAGTACGCGCTAATAGCTGACCCCGCCGAGGAGTACTATTTAAATGCCATTGCAAAGGCAACAAGTTAGAAGAAATAGGAGTATCTTTTGGTTGGGGTAACTGTGCCAACTGCTTTTGTAAGTGTTCGGCAGCGTGAGGAGTTTCTGGTAAATTTGCTGCTGTTGCCAGCAATTGCGACATATGATCGGAAGTGGCTTGAATAAAATTCGGTGTCGCTGATTGCACTCCTGGTATTTGAGTCAGTTGATTAGTTACATTCAAAATTTCAGTACCAGATAGTGACTTAGAACGCACTAAGTAGCGGTTTTTACTAAATCTCAAGGGACGAAGTACTTCTAAATCGTGGCGCAGCAGGATAATTTGTTTTTGGCTCTCAGACATCTCACCTGCAAAACTAATAACAATCTCGTTGGGTAGCACAATAACTGGCTCAGATTTTGTTTCTGGAGATGCTGGCTGTGATTTCCGGGATAAGATAGGTAATATTTCTTGTACGTAAGGCTGTTTTTGAATCTGCTGTTGAACTGTATTCAGAGAAGCACGAGTGCCATTCGGTAAGTTAACCAGGGCGATGTTTTCTCCCAAAGGTTTAACATCCACATCAAAGCGATGATTACTACCAATGCTGCGAGTATTACCGCTACCACCACGTCGTAAATCTTGTTGCAGCTGCAAGTATAAAGGTTGGATAGACCGAGAGCGTGTATTCGCTTTAAAGCTAACAGCTACGGTATCACGGCGCAAATGGAGCGAAATTTTTTGACCGTAAAATGTATAAAATAATTCTTCTAATGTTTGTGCCTGAGCGAACTCACGGTATTGCTGAGGGAACAGAGAAAAACTGGTAGCACTGAAAAAACAACCTGCCAAAATAAGACTGGAGAGAAAACGTTTCATAACTGCGAACGTTGGATTAATTTTGCTAGATATGTTTATTTCTCAGGATTTGCAGGATATGCAATTTTTCAGGAGCATAGTTAGGTTGCACAGAAATAACCTGTGTCCAATCGCAAAATTGCATAAGGTCAATTTCCTCAGAACTACTAAAAGATAAAGGGTCAAGATAACTGTTAAATCAGTTACTCAGTATTAAATATCGAAAAATGGCTGGACTTGTGTTGAGGAGCATTAGCAATGTGAAAATTAACAATAACCAATAAATAAAAATAATTATGGGCGATGCTTCAAGATATTGGACATTGGTAAGGATTGATGCGGGAGGGAACCGGAAAATTCAAGAAATACCTGCTGCTAAGTCATTTTACGCACAAGTGTTTGATCGGTTAGCAGAAGATGATGATGTACCAGATGGGGACATCCAGCGTCAATTGCTACATTTGTATCGTCACAGTTCTGACGATACCGTTTTGCTGGCAGAACGTTGTTTGCTTTGCTTTCTATCTTGGATTCTAGAGCAAGGGTGTATGCAATTAGAAAGGAATTTTGGTCAAGACCATAATTTTACTTGCAGCGATTTGTTCCCTTATGTCCTGGATGATGATGGTAAATTATCCCCAGCAGGTTCCTATGAATGTTTCTCTCGGCAAATTCTCCAGAGTTTCGATTCGCAGCAAAGTAGTCTGGCGACTTGGGCGATGATGAAGGTAAAACAACATCCTGAATTGAATAGATTTTTGTTGGAATGCGGTGTTTATTTAATTAGTGATTGGGCAATTTTGAATGATACTCAACCGAAACAATTAGAGCGAATCCTGAAAGAGTTTCACCTTTTTAGTGATTCCGCAATTCAAGAAGCCCAATGTCTTTTACGAAGTTACCATGCTGTTTACCGCCTTCAAAGACTGCAACAAATTAGAAGAAAAGTTAGGAGTAAATGTACTGAACCTACTACGCAACAATTACAAGATATTGCCCAACTTGTCAAAACTGATACAGGTCGTTTATTTGACGATGTAACTGTGAGAAAAATGCTGAAAAAATTGGCTACTCAATTGCGTGAATACCGAATTCATGTCCGGGGTGGTTCTTTGCCAGCAAAGTCTCTAGATGCTGTGCATGGAGACAAGTCTAATTCTTTAATAGAGGAAATTCCTGCGCCTGATACTAATAAACTTTTAGAAGAAAGCGACGAACTAGCCGAATTTTTGCGGTTTTATCGCCATCAATTTCAGATTTGCTTGCAGCAAGCTTTAGCTAAAGTTACAGAATCGAGAATCAGACAATTATCACGTAAAAAGGGCGATAAAGCACAGATGTTTTTAACTGCCCTCGAACTATCTCAATGTCAAAAATTAGCTATGAAAGAAATTGCTGAATTCCTGGGTATGAGAGCGCAAGATGCGGTAACGAAGTTATTAAAATTAAAAGACCTGCGGACTGATGTGCAACAGGAAATGTTGGTAATTTTAAAGGATTCTGTGAAAGAAAAAGCTAAAGAATATGCTGATATTCAAGCTTTGAAAAACCTAGATGAGCAATTGACGGTTGTACTTTTAGAAGAAATTATCCGGATGATGGAAAATTCCGAAAGTCAATCAAGAACGATGAAAGATCATTTAAAATCTGATATGTTCGCGGAACGTTTATGTGAATATCTCCAAACTAGAAAAACAAATTAAAACCAAATTATGACAAATTTATTGAGTAATATTTCCCCCATGTCTTACCTTGATTTTGATGCTTTACCAACTTCAGCAGTTATTCTCTCACCTGATGATATTGACCAAGCCGCAGAAATCAGCAATCAAATCTTTGATGAATCCAAGCAATGGCAAGCCTATCTTAATTGTTTAGCTTTATCAGCTTTTGAGCAATGGCTAGAAGAAAGAGCAGAAGGGCTAACTATTAATCGAGAAAAATGTACGATTTTACAACCAGCTTTGGCAAATTTTATTAACAGCGTCGCTAATTTACAAGTTGGGGAATTTAAAGTCTGTTTAATTGCTACTGGTAGCCTGAGTGATGAAATAGTGAGTTTACCAAGAGTTGTTGTCGATTTACCAGAGTTTATTCCTCACTTTTATGTTTTAGTAGAGGTGTTGGAAGAACAAGAAGCAGCGAATGTTTATGCTTTTTTACCTTATCAGGAATTGCGAGAGAGTGTACAGATAACGTCTTTACAGTCTGATTGGAATTATCAACTACCTATATCCTGTTTTGATGAGAATCCAGACCGTTTATTGCTATACCTGCGATGTTTGGAACCGTCAGCAATATCTTTACCTGCAATTCCTACAAATCGCAGTGCGATTTTAGCAAATATACAAAATCAATTGGTTGAATTATTACCTCAGTTACAATCACCGAGAAGGGAATTATCTGAAGTTTTAACTTGGGAACAAGCTTCTGCTGTTTTTACTAATCCGGAGTTGCTGAATTGGCTTTACACATTACAGAAACAAAATATAGCTACAGAGAATGTAGAGATGGGTAGCGCAAAGCCAGAATCGCCAGGTTATTTTGCGTCTCTACAAGATTTAATTAAATTAATTACGCAACCTGCTTTAAATGCTGGACGTTGGTTGTGGGACGAGTTGGATGATTTAGCACTCTCTCTTTCTTGGGTGTTGTTACCAAGTTTTGCAGATGCTTCCGAAATGCGACCAATACGTAGTCCAGAGGAAGAATTTGAAGTTATAGTCACCCAACTACGACAGAGGGGTTTAGAAATTCCAGTACAAGCGCGGGGTGCGTATCAAGATTTTCTGTTAGCTGGGATACCTCTGCGAATGTATGCTGTGACTTGGCATTTGGTATCGGAATCTGGAAAGCCTGAATGGAGTTTGTTACTAATTTTAGGCGCACCTGCTTTAAGTAGTTTACCGTCTAATATCAAATTTCGTGTCAGCGACCAAACAGGTATTTTGGACGAACGGGGATTAAATGCGGAAAGTGAAGACTCTTACATATTTACCCGTGTGGTTGGCAATTGGGATGAGAAGTTTTTGGTAAGTGTAAGTTTGATGGATGACGTTGAGGTGACTTTACCACCGTTTGCATTTGATTTGGGGAGATAGGTAGGTTTGTAGTGGTTATTTTTAGATTCAGATTCAGAAGTTTGGTTTTGAAGCCTTAGCTAGTTGTAGCTGAGTACATCTCACGATAAATGAGGTACGAAATTTACTTTTGGACTGAGTAGCGTCCAGTGCGATAGCTTCGCTTGCCAGAGGCATCGCAATTTTCACTTCGGGCCCCTTTTTGCATTTACCTGTACTAAGTACTAGGTACTGGGTGCGATACGAGATTATCCACCAGCAGAACGTGTGTGTATCGGTATGGAGGCGATCGCTTTTATAGTATTAACCAGCAAAGTGTGTCAATAACTCCTCACAAGATAATTGCAGTAATAGGGTATTTGTTGCGAATTTCCGGAACCATTTAGCATTTTCTTCACAATATCTTTAATTAGCTAGCGATCGCCAGTATTAATACGGTCTACCACATCAAGGTATCGTAATTATGCTGAGGTCATTTTTAAATTTTGGCATAACCTGGTTTGTCCTCAGAAATATAAGAGATTGAGCAAACAATCTTTTGTAGTTATATAAGAGGAATAACCAATGTCTAACCGTTTGAAGAGTTTCGCTCTAGTTACTTTAGTGTTGTCACTGACTTGTGGTGTTGGGTTCGCAGCCAGCGATGTAATAGTTAGGCATACTTTGGCACGAACTGCAACAAGTTCAGATAGCAAAGCAGAAGGCGATAAGTTGTTTGAGGAAGGTGTACAGCAGTTTCGACGTGGGGAATATCCCAAAGCATTGCAGACTTATCAACGGGTGTTGGAGATTCGGCGAAAACTGGGAGATCAGGCTGGAATTGGGCAAACCCTCAATAATATAGGACAGGTTTACAATGGGTTGCTTCAACAGGAAAAAGCATTAGAAGTTTTACAGCAAGCATTGACCATTCGTAGAGAAATTAAAGACCGCGCTGGAGAGGGAGAAACCCTAGATAACATTGGTGGGGTTTACCTTGCTTTATTTAAAGAAGAGGAAGCTTTAAAAACTTTACAACAAGCTTTAGAAATTCGTCGTGAAGTGAAAGATAAAGCTGGGGAAGCTGTTACTCTCAGTCGAATAGGTTTGACTTATACTTTTTTGAAACAACAAGATAAAGGCTTAAAGCTTTTACAACAAGCACTAGTGAAGCATAGAGAATTGGGGGATAAATACCAAGAGGGCTTGACTCTATTTAGAATAGCAGGAGCTTATGGCAATGTAGATGATTATCCCAATGCTTTGGATTGGTTGAATAAAGCTTTAGCTGTAAATCGTGAAGTCGGAAACCGCGCTTGGGAAGGTAGGTGTTTACAGCAAATAGGATATATTTATTTTAATAAAAAAGAATATGACAATGCATTGAAATTTTTTCAGCAATCATTAACACTCATTCAAAAAGCAGGAATTCGTTCTTTTGAAGCTAGTATTCTTACTAGTTTAGGAGACACTTATTTTAAGCAGGAGAAATATGATAAGGCAATTGAATTTTACAAACAAGCCTTACCTGTTGCTCGTGAAATAAAAAATAAGTCTCTTGAATCTGAGATTCTCGCATCTCTTGGAGATAGTTATAGAAAACAAGATAAATACGACCTTGCCATAGAATTTTATCAACAGGCTTTACCATTAACAAACAAAAATACCGAACAAGAAACCGGAATACTTGCGCTTATTGGAAATTGCTATTTTCTGCAAGGTAAATATGACTTGGCAATAGAAAATTACCAAAAGTCATTAATAATCGCTAGAGAAATAAAAAATCTGACAATCGAAGCTCAAACTCTTACTGTAATTGCTGGGAGTTACGATGCTCAGAAAAAATTTGAGAAAGCAATTGAATTTTATCAACAAGCTTTAGCTCTCCAACAAAAACCACTAAATAATCGCTCTGCACAATTAACTATTCTCATGCAAATCATAAGCATTTATTTTAGAAGTGCTAGTGATCTCACACTTCAAAAAGATTATTCTCGTGTAATAATTCAAGCTAATGAAGCTCTCAAATTAGTTCCAGATACTTTAAAACTTGCAAGAGAACTAAATAATTCCACAGCAGAAAAAGAAATATTACAAATTCAAAGTCAATCCTACTCACTCATAGGTAATTATCATCTCCAATTAAGAGAATTAGAAAAAGCAGAGAAATTCCTTCAACAAGCTTTAACAATAGCACGACAGTCTGAAAATTTAGAAGCAGAGAAATATGCTTTATCTTATCTTGGTGGAGTTTACATTGCTCAGGGGTACAACGCTAAGGCAATTGAATTAGGTCAGAGAGAGTTGGAAATTGCTCGCATACTTAAAAACCCTTTCTTTGAAGTACGAGCTTTATTAGGGCTTGCTTCTACATATAATGTTTTGGGAGATTATGAACAAGGTATTCAATTATCACAGCAAGCTTTAACAAAATCAGAAGAAATTGATATTCAGAAAATACCTGAAAATCTTCAAAAGTATGCTTTGCAGAGCAAGCCAGATGCTTTAGGACTTTTGAGTTTAATTTACACTAATCTTGGGGAATATGATAAAGCTCTAGAATTTGCTCAAAAACGTTTCAATTTGGTAAGAAGTCTAAAAAATCCTAAACTGGAAGCTGAGGCATTGATTCGTTTAGGCGATGTATACAATAGTAGCCAAAATTTCCAAAAAGCAATCGAATTTACTCAGCAAGCTTTGACAATGGCAAGGGACATTAATAATTCTGATTTGGAGGCACAGGCATTAAAACAAATCAGTGCTACCTATACTGAAAAGGGAGATTATCAGCAAGCTTTAGACTCTGCACAGCAAATATTGGTAATTGCAGAGAAAACGAAAAATTCAAATCTGAAAATAGATGCCTTAAATATTCAAAGGCAGGTTTATGCTAATCAAGGCAATTATAAGAAAGCTCTGGAATTATTTCAGAATGCGTTGTCAATTGCTAAACAAAATAGCGACTTTGGTTCTGAGTGGACAACTCTTATTGAAATTGGATTATTCTACAAAACTTTAGGAGATGAACAAAAAAGCACTGAATATTTACAACAAGCACTTACGCTAGCCCAAAAAATACAAAATCCTCAGTTTGAAGGCGTAAGCTTATTTATTATTGCCTACACTTATTTTGGTAAAGACCAACCAGAAAAAATCATTGAATATGCGAATCGAGGTTTAGCTATTTTACCCAAAACCAAAATAATCCCAGTAGAAATAATAGGAAATACCGTACTTAGTCTGGGCTATGGTGAGTTAAAGAACGAGCAAAAAGCAATGGAAGCAGCCCAAGCTAGCTTAAAACTTGCCAGAAAGTCGAAAAATCCTAGCAATGAAAAGGATGTACTTACATTTATAGGGGGTTTACAGCGTAAGTTTGGTAAACAACAAGAAGCGATTAAAACATATAACCAAGCATTAGCAATCAAAATTCAAGCAAAAGCTGTAGGTGCTGATTCTGGGATTTATGCTGGCTTAGGTCGTACTTTTGCTGAATTAAATCAACCTAATGAAGCAATTAAAAACTATCAAGAAGCAGTCCAGAGAATTGAAGTAGTGCGAAGTAAAGTTCAAGAAATTACACCTGACTTACAAAAATCTTTCTTCCACACAATTGTCGATTTTGATGGATTTACGCCAGCTAAAGTATATCGCCAGTATGCAGATTTATTATTAAAGCAAGGACGTACAGCAGAAGCAACGCCAATCATAGAAATACTGAAATATCTAGAAGCTCAAGAGTATTTTGGCCAAACGAGAGGAATTGATAGTACTTTAAATGATAAACAAATCGCCTTGGGTAAGGAATTAAGCCAATTAGAAACTATCCCACGAGAGAAGCGGGACAATAAGCAACAACAGCGTATTGTTGAGTTGCGAAAAATGCAAGAAAATCTCATAAAAGAATACGGAGAGTTTGTCAAAAGTCCAGAAGTTGCAAAACGAATTGAAGAATTACGTCAACTTACTGGAGGAAAGAATTTAGACCCAGATGAACAAGCAAGAAGTTTACAAGATAATTTAAAGCGGCTACAACAAGATGCTGTAATTATTTATCCCTTGGTTCTAAAAGAGCGCTTGGAACTAGTATTACTTACTCCTTATGCTCCTCCAGTTCGTCGTACAGTAGCAGTTTCGGAAGCTGAACTTAATAAAACAATTGAAGATTTTCGTCGTGATTTGCAAAGTCCTGGTACTAATGCCAAAGTTAATGCTAATAAACTCTATCAATGGCTAATTCAACCACTAGAAGTGGATTTAGCAGAAGCAAAAACTAAAACAATTATTTTTGCTCCCGATGGAAAATTACGTTATATTCCTTTAGCCGCTTTACATGATAGTAAACAATGGCTAATTGAACGGTTTAACATCAATAATATTACAGCCCTTAGTTTGATGGATTTGAATACAAAACCTCAAACTAAACGAGAAATTTTAGCTGCTGCATTTACAGATATCAATCGCAATGTCACTGTTCGACTTGGAAAAGAGACAGCAAAATTTAGAGGATTGAGATATGCAGGAAAAGAAGTAGATGAAATTACAGCAACTATTTCTGGAAGCACCAAACTTTTAGATAATCAATTCAATAAAGATATCGTGTATCAAATGAACGATTACTCGGTGGTGCATCTTGCGACTCATGCAGCATTTGTAGATGGAAAGCCAGAAGAATCTGTAATTGTTTTGGGTGATGGAAAATATGTGACTCTGCGAGATGTAAAAGATTGGAACCTACCCAATGTTGATTTAGTTGTATTGAGTGCTTGCGAAACTGGTTTGGGTGGTTTTGGGGATGGTAAAGAGATTTTAGGCTTTGGATATCGGATGCAACAAATAGGTGCTAAAGCTGCGATCGCATCTCTGTGGAAAGTTGATGACCCAAGCACATCTCAACTAATGCAACTATTTTACAAAAACCTCGCCACTGAGAAAATGACGAAATCTGAAGCATTACGTCAAGCGCAACTGAGCTTAATAAATGGGAATAACTCCAGCACAAACCCCGAAGGACGTGGTATTGAAGTGAATATCGGCACGTCCTCAAGAAATGAAAAGCCTCAAAGCGGCTATTCACATCCTTACTACTGGGCACCATTCATTTTAATTGGCAACGGTCTTTAAAAATTAATAGAGGTGCAATTACTTGCATCTCTGCCAACTAATAAATAATCAACCACAAATTATGAATAACTTTCACCTCAAAGTACAACGCATCGAACAAGTTTGCTTATTTGAATTAACTTGGGGAACAGCACAACGTCTCAGCGCCAAAATTACCTATCCCGAAAACCTGACATTACTCTATCAAGAATGGCAACGCACCTATCTAAGTTTTTACAAAACCTCTTTACGAGGACGGGTAGAAGATTCCGGTAGTTTTCAAGCACCAACCCTTGATTGGCACGCAAGATTAGTTCAAATAGAGGCAAAATTTTTATCTGAATTTCATAATTGGTTGCGTAGTAGCAAACTATATGACATTCGGGCAGCAATTACTCAAGTTTCATTATTATCTGTTAATTCTCGATCTGCAAATATTAACCTTTTCTTGACTTGTGATTCTTTGGAATTAGCACGTTTACCTTGGGAAAGCTGGGAGATTTGCACGGAAGTTACCTTTGCTTTTTGTAAGATTAATATTGTACGCAGCCCTATCAATATACATCAATCAGTAGCGAAGCATAATCATAACCGTCGTGCTAAAACTAGAGTTTTAGTAATTTTAGGTGATGATACTGGGTTAAATTTTGAAGCAGAAAATAAAGCAATCCAAAAACTGAAACACATTGCTGAAATTAAATTTGTTGGATGGCAACCAGGAAAAAATATTAATGAACTCAAAGGTGAACTGAAAGAAACTATTACATCGGAACTGGGATGGGATATTTTATTATTTGCAGGACATAGCAATGAAACCGCTTTGACAGGTGGTGAAATTTCAATTGCTCCCAATACAACTTTATCAATTAACGAAATTATACCTTTTTTAAATAAAGCCTTAGAAAATGGATTAAAATTTGCTTTATTTAATTCTTGCAATGGTTTGAGTATTGCTAATAACTTAATTGAATTAGGATTAAGTCAAGTGGCAGTGATGCGCGAACCAATTCATAATAAAGTAGCTTCTGAATTTTTGCTGCATTTTCTACAAACCTTAGCTCAATATAAAGATGTTCAAGAAGCTTTAACATCAGCTTCTCAGTATCTGAAGTTAGAGGAAAATCTGACTTATCCTAGTGCATATCTTATTCCTTCTCTATTTCTCCATCCAGAAGCTACTTTATTTCGCTTTAAACCTAGTTTTATTGAAAATTTACAAAAAATCAGCCCATCTCGAATTGAAACTTTTGCACTTTCAGCTTTATTTATTATTAGTACACAACTACCTATACAGAACAATCTATTAGCACAACGTTTAAAGATACAAGCTTTTTATCATCAAGTAACAGGACAAATTCAAGTAACAGAATCACCTCCAGTTTTATTAGTACAAATAGATGAAAAATCACTTAAAGATGCAACTAAAGACTCAAAACTGTCTAGTGCAAGACAAATGAATAGAAAATATTTTGCAATGATAATTGATAAATTGCGAACAAAAGGTGCTAAGGTAATCGGCATTGATTATTTATTGGATCGATATCAGGGAGAAAATGATAAAATATTAGCTGAATCTCTTCAAGCCGGGGTAAATTCATCGAATCCAACATGGTTTGTCCTGGCAGAAACTAAAGCTCTAACTGGAGAAAAATTGACAGTTTTACCTGAAATTGCTAGCCCTAATTGGACTTTGCAAGGGGAAATCGAGATTTTACCTGGGTATATGCAACTCCTATCTCCATTAGATAAATCTCAACCATTATATTTTTCTAATTTATTAGCAATATCGCATCAATTGCAGAGATTAAAATCACAAATAATTAATACAACAAATCAAAAACAACAAGGATTGATTGCAGTTGAAGATAAGAATGTTGAAGATAATTTAAAACAGTCACTACAACCAAAATTAAATAGTAAAGCTGACTTTAGTAAGCAAATTGGAAAGTTTTTGCAAAATAATAATGTTAAAAATATTACTAGCTTGCAATCACCACGAACTAATTTACAACCTATCACAGAATTTAGCTATTATTTTGGTCAGATGTGGTTGCACCCGATAGTTGATTTTTCTATTCCACCAAATCAAGTGTATCGTAGTATTCCAGCTTGGCAATTGTTAGAAGGCCAAAATCTACCTATCTCTAGTTTACAAAATCAAATAGTCATCATTGCACCAGGAGGATATGGTGAAGCGGGAATGTCGAAAAATGGTGAAGATAACTTTGATTTACCTCCTGCTCTAGAACTATGGCGACGCTTAGAAAATCCTGAAAATAGCAACGAAGTATTGACAGGCGGTGAAATTCATGCCTATCAAGTACATCATTTATTAAATGACAGAATGGTTGTACCTATCCCTGATTTGTGGATGATTTTAATAGCTATTATGTTGGGGAAAACATTATATTTTATAATGCAGAAAAATCCACGTATCAGGTTACAAATTTTATTAGCTTTAGGTGCGTCTACAGCAGCTTATGGTGTACTAAGCTTGCAAATTTATCTTTCATCAATCGCGGTGATTTTACCTTGGTTTTTACCATCGCTGACAATTTGGCTATACGTTATACCAACGTTTATGAGGAGAAAAGCTTATGAATAAATTAGATTATATTAAGCCTTGTTTCTTACTTTTGACAATAAATATTACTGGATTATCTTTGTTCTCCAAGGTGGAGTTAAAAGCAGAAACCAAACAAACAAATCCTATCCTATCTTGGGTTAATATTTTTCTGCCTTTATCGAAACCAAAACCTCCTATTAAACCACGTAAAGCTGTCGGTCGTCCTGTTCGTGGTTCATCTGCACCCATATCAAATTCTGTTTGTATGATATCTCCAGATGTACCAGAGGATAAACTAAATAAACCCAGAATTGTTTGGAGCGATCGCCCGCTATTTCTTTGGGAAGGAAATGCACAACAAGTTGGCCTAATGAAGAATAGGCAGACGACTTTATGGGTTCAGAAATTAGCACCAGGGAAAAAATTTATCAGTTACACAGGAGAGCCACTACAACCAGGTGAAACTTATTATTGGGTGGTATTTGACGGAGATATAGCAACTGGAAATATCAAATTTCAGGTCATGGAACCACAAGACAGACAGGAAATAACTAATAATTTAAAAATTTTGGAGGAGGAGCAAAAAGCTAAAGGAGCTAACACGGAAGCGATCGCACTGGCAAAAGCTAACTATTTTATACAGCAGGAATTGTGGGCTGATGCCTTACAGCAAGCTTACTCTGTAGAAAAACCTTCTGCTGAGTTACTGAAAATACTTCAAGATATTCCGCAACAACTCAAGTCACAGTGCGGTAAGTAGAAAGTCTTTAAAAATCAGCAATCATCTTTTTAAGAGATACTCAGATACATTATCTGGGTATTTTTATGTTTGTTTGCAGTACAGTTTCTCAAAATATACTGAAAATCTCCGTTTCCAGAAAAAAATATCTCAAAGTTTAAAATAGTCTCAACCCTTATTGTATAAGCATTCTGGGCTAATTGATTAGCTAGTTCACAACTAATTTCAAAAAAACTCTCCAATTTTGGCATATCCCCTCAAATCCCAGAAATACATATCTATGAGCGCACAAAGAGGAACGACCTCAAGTTAGAAAAAACTCATTTTGGCATATCCTCTTTACCTCTAGAAATACATATTCATGTGAGCGAGCAAAACATAGTTGCAACAGGTGCATTTATTCATTTTAGTACAACTTCATTCATCCAACATCAACAAATATCAAGGAGCAGACAAAATGAAAACCTTAAAATTAGCAGCAGTAATTGCAGTTTTCGGAACAATGTTTTTTACTTCGCAAACTTTGGCTGGGAGCTTAAGCGATTCTAATGCGTTGCTTGTGACACAGGCAAAAACTGAATTGAAACCCCACTTAAAACTATCTAAAATCGAACCACTGTCTAAACTCAATTCTTCTCCCAAAGCTCATGATGCTAATAATATAGATGTGTTATTAACTCAAATATCACAAGATTTAGATAAAGGAGATTTTCAAAAAGCACTCGAAGGTTGTAATGCAGTTTTAAAAATTGATGAAAATAATTTTCCAGCTTACTTCTTTAGAGGATTTACTTACAGCCAATTGGGAGAATATCAGACAGCAATTGCAGATTTTGAGCAAGCTATACGTATTGACCCTAGTTCTGCTTATCCTTACTTTGGTAGAGGATTCGCTAACGTTCACCTGGAAAAATATCGTGAGTCGCTCGCAGATTTTCAGCAAACCATCAAAACGGAACCTGAATTTGCTCACGCTTATTTTTGGCGAGGTATCGCTTTAGCGAATTTAGCTCAAACAGATGAAGCAAAATCTGACTTACAAAAAGCTGCGGAACTTTATCAAAAACAAGGAAACCCTGAAGCTGCCGAACAGGCATTAAATGTGTTTAAAAAAATTGAAACGGCTTAAAAATTGTTTTTGATTGGAGTGTTGATTGTTTTCTATCCTTTTAATTGCCAGGAGTTACTACCTCCTGGCTAATGAATCAAGCTTACTTCAACTGAGTAAATACAAGTAAATATCGAACATTTTTGCATATCCTGCCAACTCTCAGAAATACATCATCTTGAAACAGTGACAAATTTGTAAACACACAGGAGACATGACAATGAAAGGTTTAAAATTAGCAATTACTTTGGTTGTATTAGGAACAACTTTTTATAGTGCTAAAGCGGATGCTCAAAACTTCCAAAATCCAAATCAATTGGTAGCACAAGTTTCAACTTTGCAAGAAAAACCACAAATTCAAGATTCTCAACTAAAACCAGCTAACACAAGCGGCAATAGTTCCAGCGTTGAAACCCAATTATCGCAGGGTTATGACCTTTTAAAGAAAGATGACTATGAAGGAGCAATTGAAGCATTTAACAAAGTTTTACAGACTGAACGCAATAATGAGAGTGCTACTTACGCTTACTTTGGTAGAGGAATTGCTTATTTGTCTACAGAGAAATATGAAGCAGCAAAATCAGATTTTGACCAAGTAATTGCGCTTGATGCTAAATTTGCACACGCTTATTTTTTCCGGGCTGCTAGTCAATATAAATTAGGCGACAAAGAAGCAGCAGTTTTAGATTTAAATCAAGCTGTTAGCCTTTTTACAGAACAAGGAGAACCAGAATTAGCGAAAAAAGCACAAGACATGATTGAAAACATTCAGACTAGCTAGGACAATTTCGGATTGGATAATTCAATTAGCAAGGTGCGTTATCAATCTAACGCACCATTATTTACCAATATTTTCAACATGGGATGTTTCTGATATATCAACAGTGGCACTAATGAGCGAATTTTATGGTAATTTAAGCAAAAATGCTGATAAAGCAGGTGCGCTACATCAAACGATGCTGGAAACGATGAAAAGTATCCACATCCTAGCGATTGGGCTGTTTTTACGCTGATTGGTTTGCTGTGATGGTGTGGGGTTATAACTATGCGTTCCTGCAAGATTGAAATAAGTGTGTTTATTTGTCTGTTGACTGTTGTTTCGACTTCTTTGGGTTCTAATTTATCATTAATATTTACAACATCACAGGTATTGGCACAGACTAATAGTGACCGCAAAGCAGAAGCTGATAGGCTTTTGAACGAAGGATTTGATTATCGTCGATTCGGTAAGGTTGAGCTAGCTTTAAAGTCTCATGGACAAGCACTTCAAATTTATCGGGAAATAAAAGACCGTCGAGGTGAGGCGAGGGCATTGCTTGCTTTCGGTGACGTATACATCAACTTGGGAAATTATCCGAAAGGGATTGAATACTTTCAACAGTCTTTAGCGATCATACGCTCGATCAAAAAGCCTGATATCGAATTTTGGATACTTTCATATCTTGGTGCTGCTTATTCTGGGTTGGGAAATTATCCACAAGCAATTGAGTATGCAGAACAGAGCTTAATAATTTCAAGGCAATTAAAAAATAAGCAGATGGAGGGTAACGCATTACAAGATTTGGGTATTGTGTACAGCAAATTGGGAGACTATCTAAAAGCAATTGACTATGTAGAGCAGGGATTGAAAATAGCACGGGAAGTTAAAAATAATCTAGAAGAGGGGAGTGCCTTACAAGAATTGGGGGAGATTTACTGGTATGAGGGAGATTATCCGAAAGCAATTGAATATTTCCAACAGGGATTGAAAATTTTCCGGCTTCTCAAACGTCCTTATGCTGAACTTTCAGCACTTAATGGTTTAGGTCGGGCTTACTGGAAACAGGGAAATTACTCCCAAGCGGTTGAGTATTTAACACAGGGATTGAGAATTTCACGAGAATTTAAAGACCGTCGAGGTGAGGGAGCAGACTTATTAACCTTGGGCAATGTTTACAGTGAGCAGGAAAATTATCCAAAAGCTATTGATTATTTGCAACAGTCTTTATTAATTACAGAGGAAACAAATGATCTTAGTCGCAAAGGGAAAATACTAAATAATTTAGGTCATATTTTCTACAAACAGGGTAATTTAGCTTTAGCAGAAAGAACTCTAATCGAATCTTTGAAGGTAAAAGAATCTATTCGAGATAGTAAATTGGGTGATAATCAAAAAGTTTCATTGTATGAGACCCAACGCAATACATATAATACTTTACAAAAAGTCCTCATTGCCCAGAATAAAAATGATGCAGCTTTAGAAATAGCCGAACGTAGTCGTTCTAGAGCTTTTGTAGAATTATTGTCATCTCGGTTATCTACTAATAAAAACTTAGAAAAATCTCCACAATCACCAACTATTGCCCAAATGAAACAAACAGCCAAAGTGCAAAACGCCACTTTGGTGCAATATTCAATTATTGCCGATGATTTTAAAGTAACAGATAAATTCCGAACAGAAGAATCAGAATTGTATATCTGGGTCATAAAACCTACAGGTGAAGTAATCTTCCGCAAAGCCGACCTCAAACCTTTGTGGCAAAAAGAAAATACCAATTTAGATAACCTGATCGCCACCAGCCGTCAATCAATCGGTGTCAGAAGTCGTGGTATTCAAGTATCTTACAAACCTAATTTATCTAAAGCACAAAACAATTTTAACCGCCTACATGAATTATTAATTGACCCTATCGCTGATCTGTTACCTACAAAAGAAAATGACAAGGTAATCTTTATTCCTCAAAATTCGTTATTCCTTGTTCCCTTCCCTGCATTGCAAGATAAAAACGGTAAATACCTGATAGAAAAAAATACTATTCTCACGTCACCCTCAATTCAGGTTTTAGATTTAACCCATCAACAACGTCAAAATATAGAGCAGCGGAATTCCACGTCTCCACTAATTGTAGGTAATCCTACCATGCCGAAGGTTGCATTTAAAATTGGGAGTACGCCGCAACAATTAACTTCCTTACCTGGCGCTGAGAAGGAAGCAAAAGCGATAGCATCCTTATTTAACACCCAAGCTTTAATTGGCAATAAGGCGACAGAAGCAGCGATTGTGAAACGCTTACCCCAAGCGGGAATTATTCATTTTGCTACCCACGGCTTATTTGATGATATTCGAGGATTAGATAGTGCGATCGCGTTTGCTCCTTCTAAAGGAAAGCTCACTCTCACCCCTGAAAATTTAAGCTCTCTCTCATCACCTCTAAGCAAGCAAGATAAAAAGGACGATGGACTACTGACAGCAGAAGAAATTCTCGATCTGAAAATTAACGCTGATTTGGTTGTTCTCAGTGCTTGCGACACAGGTAGAGGTCGAATAACTGGTGATGGCGTTATTGGTTTATCTCGTTCTTTAATTAGCGCAGGTACACCGAGCGTGATTGTCTCTTTATGGGCGGTAGATGATGGTTCAACTGCCTTTTTGATGACCAAATTTTATCAAAATTTGCAACAGAAACTTGACAAAGCCACTGCGTTAAGAAATGCCATACTTGCTGCTAAGAAAAAATATGCGAGTCCATCTCAATGGGCTGCTTTTACTCTTATTGGAGAGTCGCAATAAATCTAATCATAATTGCCTTGGCTATGATTAATGCTCAAAAAATAGAGCGATAAATGCTTGTGTTGTGCTAATGAAATTTATTTAAACTTAGGAAAGGTAAAGATGAAAACAGATATTACACCAAAATTAATCTCAACAGGTAATCAATTTAATCTCGCAATATTGAGGTTAGGAGCAATCATTACTATTGCCGGATTATTAAGTGGTATACCAGCAGCTACTGCACTTGAATCTCAGCAAGAAATTATTGCTCAGAACTCACCTGCTCCAACTTATCAAGCAACATCTACAGATAAATTATTACAAGAAGGAATCACGCAGCTACGTGAATATAAACTTAGGGATGCTGAAAAAACCTTTCAACGAGTGTTATTACAAAGACGACAAGAAAATGATGCTGCTGGAACTGCTATCGTTCTCAATTACCTGGGTGAAGTTTATAGTTTATTGAGTGAGCTAACACAGGCTTTAAAATTTTCTCAGGAAGCATTGACTATTGCTCAAAAATTAAATAATCGTTCACAAGAAGCAGCAGCTTTAGATAATATTGGTAATGCTTATAGTGGATTTAAGCAATATTCTAAGGCATTAGATAATTTTCAAAAAGCTTTGATTATTTGGCGAGAAATTAAAGATGTAAAAGGTGAGGCAGGTAGTTTAAGTAATATAGGTACAGTTTATATAAACCAAGGTTATTTTTCTCAGGCTGTAGAAGTTTTACAACAATCGCTATCTATTCGACAACAAGTAAAAGATAGTTTTAATGAACCAGAAACAATCGCTTTATTGGGTTTAAGCCACTATACATTAGGTAACATTGACCAAAGTTTTGAAATGTTAAATCAGGCTTTAAAGCTTAGTCGTCAGGTAAATAATCCTAAAGCTGAAAGTATTGCACTAATGTCAGCAGGAACTGTTCATATTTTTTCAAGACAAATTGACAAACAAATAGAGTATATGCAACCAGCACTTGTACTCGCTAGACAAAGCGGTAATGTATTGGAAGAAATGAAACTTCTTGCTTATATTGCAGATGCTTATAATCAGTTAAAAAATCCTAAAAAAGCAGTTGAATACAGTCAGCAATCTTTAGAAATAGCTCAGAAAGGATTAGCTATTTATCAAAACCAAAACAATTCGGCAGAAGCAGCCCAAATATTTCTTAATATTGCATCAATTTACAGTAAGCAGCAACAGCATGATAAAGCTTTAGCATCATATCAGCAAGCTTTAAAAATTTTCCGACAACTCAAGCAGCGAGAATTAGAATTAGAAACTATCAGTCAGATAGCTGATATTTATAACCAGCAGAAAAAATTTGATCAAGCTGTAGATTTACACCAGCAAGCACTGATAATTTTTAAAGAACTCAATAATCCACCAGCACAATTAGGTTTGCTTGCGTCAGTAGCACTGGCTTACGACAATCTACAGCAATATCCAAAAGCTATTGATTACTATCAGCAAGGTTTATCAATTGCTCAAGTAAATAAATTACCTTTATATGAAGGTATTTATCTTTATGGAATGTGTCATCTTTACTATGACTGGAAAAAATATAAGGAAGCAAGTGATAGTTGTGAGCAAGCTTTAGCTATTTTTGAGAAAATCAAAAGACCAAAGGAAGAATTGATTAGTCTTATCGGTTACATAGGATTATTATATGAAAATCAACAAAACTATTCTCAGGCAGAAATATCTTATAAACAAGTTTTGGCTATACAAGAAAAATTACACGGTGCTGATAGCATTGAAATTCTTCAGAATATCCTCAAGTTAGGTTATGTATATGATAATCAAGGGAAATATCGGGAAGCGCTACCATATTTTCAACGCGCTTTGACTATTACAGAAAAATCTTATGGTTTAGAACATCCAAAAGTTGCCGAGCGACTTCCTAGTTTGACTAATATTTACATTAAGTTAGCAAATTACCAAGAAGCATTAAAATTTGCTCAACGTGCTTTAGAAATTAATAAAAAGGTTCATGGGCTTAAACATGATGAAGTTGCTACTAGTCTTAATAATTTAGGCAATATATATAGCAATATAGGAAAATATAAAGAAGCATTGCTAAATCATAAACAAGCCTTGTCTATTTTAGAAATTATTTCTAAAAATGGTGATTTTTGGAGTGATTATAAGTTAGCAAATCAGCTTAATAATCTAGCAACAGTTTATCAAGAGTTGGGTAATTATCAAGAAGCCGAAAATTTATTTCAACGTAGTTTAAACATTCGTGAAAAGTTATATCAGAATGCGTTGACAGCCAAACCTCCTGAACAGGATTATAAAATAAATTCTCTAGCTGGGCAAGTTGCTAGTAGCCTAAACAATTTAGCGAATTTGTATAAAGATAAAGGAAATTATACGGAAGCAGTAAAGCTTCAACAACGAGCTTTATCTCTTCATGAAAAAGCATTTGGGAAAGAACATCCTGATGTTGCTTTGAGTCAGATAAACCTGGCTTCTGTCTATAAAGAATTAGGAAGATATCAAGAAGCGCTATCCCTAGCAAAAACTGCTTTGGCTATTAATGAAAAAATTCTGGGTGCTGAACATCCTCAAGTTGCTTCTAACCTCAACAATTTAGCCAATATCTATCTAGCACAGGGAAAATATACAGAAGCGCAAGGTTTATTTCAACGTGCTTTGACTATTCGTGAAAAAGTATTTGGTAATGAACATCCATTAGTTGCTATTAGCCTGAATAATCTTGGTGGTTTCTATAGCGAACAAGGTAATTATCAACAAGCGATGGATCTATATCAGCGTGCTTTGGAAATCCGTCAGAAAATATTTGGTGAGGAACATCCAGATATTGCTAGTAGCTTGAATAATCTGGCGAGTGTATATCTAGAGCAGGGTAAATATCAAGAAGCGATTTCTTTATCTGAACGTGCTTTAAAAATGAGAGAAAAGCTATTAGGTTCTGAACATCCAGATATTGCTAATAGTTTGAGTAATCTTGGTACTTTATACGATATCCAAGCAAAATATCAACAAGCAATAGATTTACATCAACGCGCTCTTGCTATTAATAATAAAGTATTTGGTATAGAAAATATTAATAGTGCCAGAAACCTCAGTAATTTGGCTAGTGTTTACGCTGATATAGGCAATTATAAAGAGGTTCTTCCTTTATTTAAAAGTGCTTTAGAAATGCGAGAAAAAATATTAGGTTTTGAACATCCCGATGTTGCCAGAACTCTGAACAGCTTAAGTCTATTCTACGCAGAGCAAGGTAATTACTCAGAAGCACTAAAAATTAATCAACGTGCGCTATCTATTCGAGAAAAAGCATTTGGTAAAGAACATCCTGATGTTGCAAACAGCCTCAATAATCTAGCTGAAATCTACAAAAACTTAGCTGATTATAAGCAAACTCTAAAATTACATCAACGCGCTAAAGCAATTAACGAAAAAGTATTTGGTACAGAACATCCTCAGATAGCATATAGCCTTAACAATTTAGCTGGTACGTACTTAGTCCAAGGGAATTATCCAGAAGCACTAAAGTTATATCAAGAAGCTTTGAAAATTAACAAAAAAGCATTTAATGATGAGCATCCCTTAGTAGCTCAATCACTGCAAAACTTGGCTAATCTATATAGTGACTTGGGGAATGATAAAGAGGCCGAAGCTTTATACGAAAAAGCTTTAACTGTCAGCGAAAAGGTGTTTGGTAGTAATCATCCGATGGTTGCGACAATCGCTAGCAATCTTGCAAATACCTATTATCACCTGGAAAAGACTACTAAGGCAGAAACAGAAACGAAACGTGCTTTAAAAATCCGAGAACAGGTATTTGGAGCGAATCATCCTGATGTGGCTCTTAGTCTCAATAATTTAGCTAATTTGTATAATAACCAAGGCAAGTATAAAGAATCTCTTCAACTTTTACAACGTTCTTTAGGGATTTGGGAAAAAGTATATGGTACTAATCATCCCCAAGTTGCACTCAATTTAAGTAACCAAGGTTGGGCTTATTTTCTCTTAGGAAATAATCAAAAAGCACTGGAACTATTACAAAAATCGCTCTCGATGAAGGAAAGCTTTTTTGGCTCTCAACATCCAGATGTTGCTAATGATTTAAAACTACAAAGTTATGCCTACCATGCTCAAGGTGATATAAACCGTGCCATTGAAATGAGAAATCGTAGTTTAGATATTAGCGATCGCAATCTCAATATTATCCTTGGTATCGGTTCAGAACGCCAAAAACAAAACTATATGATGGCGTTAGTCAATGAGTCAACCGACATCACAGTTTCCTTACACCTCCAGTCAGCACCCAATAATCCCGAAGCTGCAAAACTGGCTCTCACCGCAATTCTTCGCCGGAAAGGACGCATACTTGATGTTCTCAGCGATAGTCGTAGCTGGTTACGACAAAACCTTACCCCAGAAAACCAAAAATTATTTGACGAACTCACAACCATCAGTTCGCAACTGGCAAGACTCACGTACACTGAATCTAGTAACTTTGGTCAAGAATTTGCAAAACTCCAAGCTGAGTATGACAAATTAGAAGCAGAACTCTCTAAACGTAGCAGCGAATTTCGCACTGTCACTCAAATCACCACAATTGAATCAGTGCAAAAATTAATACCTGCTGATTCTGCATTAATAGAATTTACGCTGTATCAACCCTTAATCAATCCAAAAGCTGGAAAAAAGAGCGATCGCTATGGTAAACCCCATTATGCTGCATATATCCTGACATCCCAAGGCGCACCACAATGGGTAGATTTAGGAGAAGCGGAAGCTATTGATCGAGAAATTACTGAATTTGGTGACATCCTGCAAAGTAAATCCCGCGATGTCAAACCAATTGCGCGTCGCTTGGATACCCAATTAATGCAACCCATCCGCAAGCTATTGGACGATCAGCGAAAACTGCTAGTTTCTCCCGACAGCCAGCTGAATCTAATTCCCTTCGCTGCGCTGGTAGATGAAAATAACCGCTATCTTGTAGAAAATTATACTATTAATTATTTAACAACAGGGCGTGACTTACTGCGCTTATCAAATCAAGCACCCAGCCGTCAAACACCTGTGGTAATGGCAAATATTGATTTTGGTAATGCTGCAAGTAATTTATCTGTGTCAGAAAAAGGCGATCGCCAAGCAAAACGTTCCTCGGAATTTGACAGACTAAAATTTTCATCCTTACCAGGAACAAAGGAAGAAGCCGAAGCCATTACCCCCTTATTAAAAGATGTAAAACTCCTAACAGGCAACCAAGCCACAGAAAATACTCTCAAACAATTACAGTCACCCAGTATTTTACATATCGCTACTCACGGTTTCTTTCTCACCGATAAAAAAATAGACTTTCCAGATATTCAAGATTTAGCTGTGGGAAATCGTGGAATCATCGTCAAACCTGGTTCCAGTCGTCAGGTGAGTAAGAACATTGAAAATCCCCTATTGCGTTCCGGTATTGCGTTAGCTGGATTTAACAACCGTCACAGTGGTGATGAAGATGGTGTACTGACAGCCTTAGAAGCATCTTCCTTAAATTTATCGGGTACTAAATTAGTCGTACTTTCCGCCTGTCAGACTGGTGTGGGCAAAG
Organism: Nostoc sp. ChiQUE01b; assembly: GCF_034531255.1. Taxonomy (NCBI): domain Bacteria; kingdom Bacillati; phylum Cyanobacteriota; class Cyanophyceae; order Nostocales; family Nostocaceae; genus Nostoc; species Nostoc sp. ChiQUE01b. Next base: position 24,050 of record NZ_JAVRBM010000090.1, read on the forward strand.
CAACCAACGGCGAAGGGGTATATGGTTTGCGTCGTGCTTTTGTGATGGCTGGTACTCAAAGTCAGTTAATTAGTCTCTGGAATGTTGATGATTTGGGAACTAAAGAACTGATGGTGAAATATTACGGACGATTAATCAAAAATGAGGGACGTTCCGAAGCCTTGCGACAGACACAATTAGAAATGTTGAATTCCCAAAAATACCAACATCCATTTTACTGGGCCGCATTCATCCCTTCTGGTGATTGGACTCCTGCTAAATTTTAGCCTCATTTTTGGCATATCCTCCCCAAAGCTAGAAATACATATCACCAACCCGCATAAAAGAGACAAACAAATTAATGCAAACTATATCATCTCCTAAAAAATCAGTGAAAAGCAACGCTAAATTTAACTTGTTAATTCTACGGTTAGGAACATATATTATTCTGACAGTTTTATTCAGTGGAATAACCAAAGCAGCTTTTTCCTCAAAACAAGAAATTATTACTCAAAACTCAATTCCCTCTACTCCTCAAGCAACATCTACAGATAAATTATTGCAAGCAGGAATCATCCAGCTACGCGAATATAAACTCAGAGATGCAGAGAAAACTTTTCAACAAGTTTTAGCACTGCGACAAAAACAACAAGATTCTTTAGGTGAAGCAGAAGCATTAAATTATTTGGGCGAAGTTTATAACTCATTAGGCGAATATTCAGAAGCGCAGAAAGCATTAACTCCAGCTTTAGCTATTTATCAAAAGCTGAATAATCGCCAAGGTGAAGGTAATGTATTCGATAATCTGAGTGAAACTTATGGCGGATTAAAAGAATATTCAAAAGCACTAGAAACATTTCAAAAAGCTTTGACTATACGCCGAGAAGTCAATGACGAAAAAGGAGAAGGCGAGACACTAACTAATATTGGTATAGTTTATATTAGTCAGGGTAAATTGAAAGAAGCAGTAGAACCACTGCAAAAATCTTTAAAAGTTCGACAGCAGATTAAAGATAGTTTTTATGAACCTGAAACTATTGCTTTATTAGGTTTAGTAAATAGAGCTTTAGGTAAAACCGAAGCAGGTTTAGAATTACTCAATCAAGCTTTCCAACTTAGTCGCCAAGTCAAAAATCCTCGTGCAGAAGCAATAGCTTTGATGCTCAATGGCTTAGTTTATCAAGGTTTGAATAAAGATGATAAAGCCCTTCAATTTTATCAAAGTGCATTAATAATCATCAAAAAAGGCGGAAATCTTTCTGAAGAAGCTTTTATTCTCAATCAAATGGGATTATCTCATCACAAGTTAAAACAATATCTCCAAGCAATAGATTATTTTCAGCAGGCTTTACCCATTAATCAAAAACTGAAAAAACGTGAAGCTGAAGCCGAAATTTTAGTTGTCACTGGTTTAAGTTATTATGAACAGCAGAAATCAAAACTCGCCTTAGACTTCTTTGAGAAAGCATTAGTAATCTATCAAGAGCTTAAAAAACCTGCTTCACAAGAAACAATTTTATCTTTAATAGGAGGTATTTACAGAACTCAATTAGAAGATTATCCCAAAGCATTAGAATATTATCAGCAAGCTTTAGCTATTGCTCGACAATTAAAAGAACCTAAAGATATAGCTGGTAATCTTGGCGCTCTTTGTGATACTTATTCCTTGATGACACAACATAAACAAGCAATAGATAGTTGTCAGGAAGCTTTAGCACTTTATGAAAAAATACCCAATCAAAAAGAACGCGAAGCTTCAATGCTTCTCAGTCTTGGGCAAATAAATGAATTACAAAAAAACTACGCTCAGGCTGAGTCATTTTTTCAACGTGCTTTAGCAATAAATTCTGAGTTACATGGTCAGGATAGTATAAAAATTGCAGATAATGTCTTTAATTTAGCAAATTTTTACCGCGATCGAGGTAAATACAATCAAGCATTATCCTATTATGAACGCCTTTTAGCAATCAGAGAAAAAAATCTTGGTTCAGAACATCCAGATGTGGCACTGAGCCTTAATTTTGTTGGTCATGTTTATACGGATTTAGCTAAATATCAAGAAGCATTAAAGTATTATCAACGCGCTCGAAAAATTTATGAAAATAATCTTGATTCTCAGGCAGATAAATATTCTAGTGTTCTAAATAATATCGCTATTGTCTATAGTTATTTAGGGAACAACAAGAAAGCAATTATTTTGTATGAAAAATCTCTACAAATAACGAAAAAAACTTGGGGTGATGAAAGTTCTCAAATAACTAAAGCCTTGAGTAATCTTGCTAATTCTTATGAAGAGTTAGGAAATTATCAGAAAGCAGAAGAACTATATAAGCGTTCTTTAACAATAGCTGAGAAACGATATGCAAAAGCAGTAGATGCTAAACTTTTAGAGGAAGCAGCATATCTCAGCTATAGCGCTGAAATTTTTGCATCATCTCTGCAAAAATTGGCTGGTTTATATCAAAACCAGGGAAAGTATCAAGAAGCAATTCAATTATATAAAAAAGCGCAAACAATAAGTGAAAATCAATTTGGAACCGAACATCCTCAAGTTGCTACAATTATCAATGGTTTAGCTTTGGTTTATAAAAAGCAGGGAAAATATCAAGAAGCGCTACAACTTTACCAACGTGCTGAGAAAATATTTGCAAAATCTTTTGGTACTGAACATCCTGAATATGCTACCTATCTTGGCAATTTGGCTAATTTATACCAAGAAAAAGGTAATTATGCAGAATCATTATCTCTATTTGAACGTGCTTTAAAAATTAAAGAAAAGATATTGGGTTTTGAACACCCAGATGTCGCTCTTAGCCTGAATAATTTGGCTTTTTCTTACCAAATACAAGGAAGGTACTCAGATGCAATTAAACACTATCAGCAAGCTCTAGCAATTAACGAGAAGGTATTAGTACCCGATCATCCTCAAGTAGCTCTTACTCTCAATAATTTGGCGATTTTATATCAAGAGCAAGGTAACTACTCAGAAGCGCTGAAAAATTATCAACGTGCTTTCGCAATTCGTCAAACAATATTTGGCTCAGAACACCCATCTATTGCTGAAAGTTTGAATAATTTAGCAGGTATCTATAAAGAGTTGGCTAACTTTCCTCAAGCTATCGATTACTATAAACGTGCCCAAGTAATAACTGAGAAAGTATTTGGTTCCCAACATCCAAGTGTTGCTAGAATCCTTAATAATTTAGCATCTGTCTATCAAGAACAAGGTAATTATGCAGAAGCATTAAAACTGTTTCAAGATTCTTTAGAAATTCGCCGTCAAACATTTGGTGCAGAACATCCAGAAGTTGCTGGTAGTTGGAATAATATTGCTGTTCTCTATAAAGAGCAAGGAAATTACACAGAATCATTAAAATTATTCCAGTCAGCTTTGAAAATTTATGAGAACAAATTCGGTTCCCAACATTATTTTATTGCTCAGAATTTAAATAATATTGCTAATGTTTATCAAGATTTAGGTAATTATCCAGAAGCTATAGATAAATATCAGCGTGCTTTAGAAATTCGCAGTCAAGTATTTGGTTCTGAACATTACTTAGTTGCTCAAAGTTATAATAATCTTTCTGGAGTATATAAAGAACAAGGTAATTATCCAAAAGCTCTTGATTATGCTCAAAAGTCTTTAACAATAAATCAGAAAACATTTAGCAATGAGCATCCAGATATAAGTCAAAATTTAAATAATATAGCTGCAATTTATGAAAATTTAGGAAATAATCGAGAAGCTGAAATTTTATATGATCGTGCTTTAGTTATTAATGAAAAAATATTTGGCAAATTTCATCCTAAAGTCGCTATGAATCTTGATAACTTGGCGGTGCTATACTACAACCAAGAAATATTTGGTGAAGCAACAGAAAATATTCAAATTGAACCATTTATCAAACGTGCCTTAGAGATTAGAGAAAAAATATTTGGCTCTAATCATCCCGATGTTGCTCTCAGTCTGAATAATCTATCAAGTTTATATAATGTGCAGGGTAAGCATCAGGAATCTCTTAAACTCTTACAACGTTCTTTAGCAATTTACGAGAAAGCCTATGGTACTAAACATACCCAAGTAGCAATTAACCTGAGCAACCAAGCTTGGACATACTTTCTTTTGGGTAACACTCAAAAAGCAGTGGAACTCACGCAAAAATCTCTTGACATCACAGAAAGTATTGTTGGTTCTGAACACCCTGATTTTGCGAATAACTTGGGAATGCAAGCTTTGTACTACAATGCCCAAGGTGATACATCTCGTGCAATTGAGTTGAGAAAGCGTGGTTTAGAAATAGGCGATCGCAATCTCAATATTATCCTTGGCATTGGTTCGGAACGCCAAAAACAAAATTATATGGCATTACTAGTAGAGTCAGGTGATACTGCAATTTCTTCTCACCTCCAGTCAGCACCCAATAACCCCCAAGCAGCAAACCTAGCTCTAACTACAATCCTCCGTCGCAAAGGACGCATACTTGATGTTCTCAGCGATAGTCGAAACTGGTTGCGACAAAACCTCACCACAGAAAACCAAAAATTATTTGACGAACTTTCCCAAACCAACTCCCAGCTTGCAAGACTTTTATACAACAGAAATAGTAATTTTACGAATACGCAATATCGCCAAGAAATTGCCCAAATTATGACTAAAGCCGAAAATTTAGAAGCAGAAATCTCCAAACGCAGCGCGGATTTTCGCATCACAATCCAACCTGTAACTATTGAAGCAGTACAAAAATTGATACCTGCGAATACAGCTTTAGTAGAATTTGTTCAATATAAACCCTTAACCAACATCAAAGGAGCAAAACGAAGCGATCGCTATGGCAAACCTCGCTATGCTGCCTACATTCTGACATCCCAAGGCTCAACCCAATGGGTAGATTTAGGAGAAGCAGAAATTATCGATCAAGAAATAGCCGAATTTGGTACAGTTCTGCAAAGCAAATCCCGTGATGTTAAACCAGTTGCGCGTCGTCTGGATAGCAAACTCATGCAACCCATCCGCAAACTATTGGGTGACAAGCGAAAACTGCTACTTTCTCCCGACAGTCAGTTGAATCTGATTCCCTTCGCTGCGCTGGTAGATGAAAATAACCGCTATTTGGTAGAAAATTATACTATTAATTATTTAACAACAGGGCGTGACTTACTGCGATTATCTAATCAGCCATCTAGTGTTCAACCACCTGTGATGATGGCGAATATCGATTTTAATAACGCGGCAAATAACGCACCTATACCCGTAGGTAACAAAGAAGATTTAAAACGCTCCTCAGAAATCAACAGACTCACATTTAGTCCCTTACAGGGAACAAAGCAAGAAGCAGATGCTATTTTACCTCTGCTGAAAGAAAGAGGTATAAATGTAAACATTTTAACAGGAAGTCAAGCCACAGAAAACGCCCTGAAACAAATGCGATCGCCTAGTATTCTCCATATCGCTACCCACGGTTTCTTTCGCACCGATGAAAAAATAGAAGTTCCCGATACTTTTGATTTAGCTGTAGAAAATCGTGGAATTATAGTCAAACCTGGTTCTAGCCATCGAGTGAGCAAGAACATTGAAAATCCCCTACTGCGTTCCGGTATTGCTTTAGCTGGAGCTAATCAACTTCGCAGTGGTAGTGAAGATGGTGTACTGACAGCCTTAGAAGCATCTTCTTTAAATTTATCGGGTACTAAATTAGTCGTACTTTCAGCTTGTCAAACAGGAGTAGGTAAAGCAACCAACGGCGAAGGGGTATATGGTTTGCGTCGTGCTTTTGTGATGGCTGGTACCCAAAGTCAGTTAATTAGTCTTTGGGATGTTAACGATTTAGGTACAAAAGAACTAATGGTGAAATATTACGGAAGATTAATCAAAAACGAGGGACGTTCCGAAACCTTGCGACAGGCGCAATTAGAAATGTTGAAGTCCCAGCAGTATCAACATCCATTCTTCTGGGCTGCTTTCATACCTTCCGGAGATTGGACTCCTGTCAAATTTTAGCCCCAATTTTGGCATATCCTTCCAAAAGCTAGAAATATACTACTTTGATGCAACTTAAGTATCAGAGTACAAAGCCTAACATCATTCACATTTAATTCAAAGCCCAAAATTTTATGATACATATCAAACGTCGTCAATTTCTGCAATTCGCTAGTTCTGCCTTAGCTACAGTCGGTATAAGCCAATTGGACATCATGCGCCAATCCCAACAATATGCCAAAGTTCTAGCGCAAAATACACCCCGCAAATTAGCATTACTGGTAGGGATTGATGAATATAAAAATGGTATTTCAACATTAGGAGGTTGCGAAAATGATGTTTTGTTGCAACGCGAATTATTAACTCACCGCTTTGGTTTTAAAAACACAGATATCTTAACTTTGACTAATACACAAGCAACACGCCAAAGCATCTTAGAGGCATTTGAACAACATTTAATTGACCAAGCTAAACCCGGCGATGTGGTAGTATTCCACTATTCTGGGCATGGTTCATTAGTACAAGATAAAGACCGTGATACACCGGATGGACTCAACGGTACACTTGTTCCCGTTGATAGTTCCTTACCTCCTAATGGTGGTGTAGTTCAGGACATTATGGGGCATACCCTATTTTTACTCATGTATGCGTTAAAAACTGAAAATGTCACCGTCGTCCTAGATTGTTGCTACTCTGGTGCAACCAAACGAGGTAATTTAGTAGTGCGTTCCCGCGGCGATGGCGGAAGCAACTTTTTGGCTAGTCCCGCAGAGTATGAAGAACAGCGTAAATTGCTGGCAAAAACCAAACTTTCAGCACAAGAGTTTATAAACAAACGTAAAAAAAATGTCGCCAAAGGTATTGTAATTACTGCTGCTAAACGTAACCAAGAAGCAAAAGAAGCTAGAATTAGTGACTTTAGTGCTGGAGCTTTTACTTACGCATTAACTCAATATCTTTGGCAACAAATAGGGGATGAATCTTTTAGTAAAACTTTTGTCAATGTTCGTGAAAGCACTCAAGAAATCATCTGGGATCAACAAAATGGTCAGAATCAAGTACCAGAAATAGAGCAAAATTTGCCAGGAAATTCAAATGCATCAATCTATCATTCCACACTCAAAGCAGTTCCAGCAGAGGCTGTTGTAACTGATATTAATGGTGATGAAGTCAATTTATGGTTGGGAGGTATACCTTCACAAAGCTTAGAAGGATTTAATGAAAAAGCAGTTTTTACAGTAGTAGATGCAAATGGCGAGGGACGGGGACAAGTGCAAATTTCATCCCGTAAAGGATTGACAGCTAAAGGTAAATTAGTTAGCACTGCACGTACCCAACTAGGAAAAGGGACGCTTTTACAAGAACGTATCCGCACCATCCCCAAAGATTTAACTTTAAAAATTGGACTAGATGACACTTCTTTGGATAGCAACACCATCAAACAAGCTAAACAAGCACTACAGGCTATTAACCGTATAGAAGTATTGTCCTTAGGACAAAACGAAGTACATTATATCTTTGGTCGTATGACTCAAGCTAAATACCAAGAACTACGACAAAAACGCATACCAAACTTGCCTATTGTCGGTAGTTTCGGAGTATTTTCGCCAACATTGGATGGAATCATTTTCAGTTCCTTTGGCAATGCAGATGAACCAGTCACTAGTGCCGTGGAACGTTTACGACCAAAGCTAAAATCATTTTTAGCGGCCAGAATTGTTAAAGATATACTTGGAAACACAAATACATCACAAATAAGTATAACTACCTCAATAGTTGTTGCTGGTAGTCAAAAACTACTCGCTGAAACTTTCACAACTCGTAGTTTTAAACAAAATACTGGAGTTGCAGATTCTCCCAAACCCAGGCAACCAATCAACTTTTCCGATTCAGGTGTAGCAAAATTGTCCGTAGGCATCAGTATAGCTTTCCAAATTCAAAATAATGAATCCGTGCCCCTCCACGTTAGTATTTTAGGCATAGATAGTACAGGTAAAATGGACGTTCTTTTCCCTTACGATAGGTCAGAAGGTGCGATATTAGTGCAACCAAGACAAAAACTGTCAATTCCCCGACCACCTGAACCAGGGGAAAAACCTACCACCTTTGATATTTCAGAACCACTAGGTTTTGCAGAAGCCCTGATCATTGCCAGTACTGAACCATTACGTGGTTTTCTAGATGTCATCAAAACATTAGCAAATACTAGAGGAATAGGCGATCAACGTAGTCCTATCCCAGATATTACCGGAGACGAATTTTTAGATTTAACTAATAGTTTGTTAGATGATTTAGACAGAAGTACACGCGGGACAAATAGCAATGAAAATATGCAGATACCTCCAAACACTCATGGAAGTGATACTACCAAGTTAGCAGTGATGTCGATTCCATTTGAAGTTGTTGCTTAAAAAAATACAGTTTCTTCAGTACTTGTTAAGTAAGTCAGCGGGAAAATTTACAAGTATGTAACGAAAGACCGCTATAGAGGGTTCAGGCTTTTATGCAAATACACATAGAATTGGTATTACCTAGTATTTATGATTTGCGCAGCTTTTCTGAGGTAATGGTTTTTCTAGAATTTTACACGCAATACTAACAAAATTTCTCTAACTGGGGCTTTATCTGCTTCTAGCTTCTCTATTCTCTCTAATAGTCGTTTTGGAATATACTTGCACTTTTTAAGGAGGCGATCGCCATCCTTCCAAAACTCATAGTGATACCAAGCTTGGGGATAATCTTTGCCGTGAAGGGTGATGGTTTTCCACTGAATGGAGCCACTACCTAATCCTTTGTGTCGTCTAGTTTTACAAGGGTTATTTTTACTAGGGGATATTTCTGACTGTTCGACATTGTTACAAGGGTTATCTTTACTGGGGGGTATCTTTGACTGCTCGACATCGTTACTAGGGCTATTTTCGATATCCCCTAGTAATGTGTTTTTACTAGGGCTAGGCACAACACCAAGTAATATCAAAATTTCTCTAATTGGGCGCTTCTTGAACTCTGCTTCTTGAATAACCCCCAGTAAATGCTTAGGAATGTACTTGGTCTTCTTGCTCCCTTTTTCCTGCCAATGATAATAAGCTTGGGGGTAGTCCTTTCCACCCCTAGTAATGGTGCGCCAATGAATAGTGCCGTTACCCTCACCCCAATTTCTGCGCTTTTTACTAGGGTTGTCAATACTTGGAGTTATCTCTATTTCTGAAGAGTTTTTACTAGGGTTGTCTTTACTGGGGGGTATTTCTATTTCTTCAAAATTTTTACTAGGGCTATTATCAATACCCCCCAGTAAAAATTCCGATACAGGAGGCGGATAGTTTTGACAGGAGTTGGAGGACTCCGATATTCCATCACCGCAAATTCTGGATAATTCCATAGGACTTGTCAAAAAATACCGTTGCTGTGCCTGTTTCGCCGTGTCGTGCCTTAGCCATGATGAGTTCTAATATTCCTTGGTCTGTAGTGTCTGGGTTGTAGTACTCATCCCGGTAAGCGAGAATAATATTGTCTGCCACCATTTCTAAAATTCCCGATTGGCTAAGGTCGCTCATCATTGGGCGCTTATTCTGTCTGCCCTCAACTCCCCTAGAGATTTGCGACAGTGCTAACACGGGTACATCAAGTTCCCCTGCCATTTTGTAAAGTCCCCTGGCTACATCTCCTAGTTCATAGCTGCGGTTGCCTCCAGAGTCCTCTGCCATCATTTGCAGGTAATCAACTACAACTAACCCCAGTTTTCCTTCTTTGGCCTTAATTTGACGGCATTCTGACGCAATTTGTGAAACGGTGATGCCCCTTGAATCATTCATATAAAGCGGCAGTTCTGAGGCAATATCAACGATTTTGGCAATAAGTGTGAATTCCCAATCTGCTAAAGGTTGAAATTTGGCTCGATGTCTGCGGATGCGATCGCTCCTTAGTGGCGTTAATCCTAAATGTTTGTAGGCATTGGTGACGCTAATTAAACTCCACAGCCTGTACTCTAATTGTTTCTTTGTCATCTCCAACGAGAAGATAGCCACAGGTAAATCGTGGAGCAATATCATCTTGAGAGCTAGTTGTAGCGAAATCTGGGACTTTCCCATTGACGGTCTACCCGCAACTATGGTGAGCGTACCGCCTTCAAATCCGACCATTAAATTATCGAGTTCATCAAGTCCTGTAGAGTAGATAGGGCTTCCTGAATCTAATTCCTTGTAAGCAGCAATACTAATTGTGCTGTTGTGTTCGGTGTTTGAACCAAAGCTTTGGTTAGAAAGCTGGAATACTTTCTGTTGCGATTGATCAAGGATTTTGGGTAACTCAGTTTCAGTTTCATAACCCAAATGGACAATCTCATTGCCAGCTTTGATTAACTGCCGCCGCAGGTATTTTTCCATTACTAACCCTGCCAAAGCGTCGATGTTCACAGCTGATACCGTGCGGTCTACCAGAGTTGCTAATTTATTTCTCCCACCAATGCGGGTAAGTAAATCATGGTCAGTCAGCCAACTGGTTACAGAGAGCAAGTCTGTAGGTTTACCCTGGCTGTGAAGGCGCAGCGCTGCTTGATAGATATCTTTGTGAGCGCTGATGTAAAAAGCTTCTGGAATCAAAGAATCGCTCACTCTACTTATTGCTTCTGGGTCAAGCATGATACCACCTAAAATCGCCTCTTCCGCCTCAATGTTTTGGGGTGGCAGGCGATCGCTACCATCACCTTGGAAACTTAGTTGTTCTGTCATAAGCGACTTGAAACTTTAGATTGAATTGGGCAAAGCTTCCATTGATTCATTTGTGTTGCCGTACATGGACATAGCTTGCTGTCGTTGTTGCTCAAGTTCCTCTTGAAACTTTTTCATTTGACTGCTACGGCTACTTTGAGATTTTTTGGACTCGGCTTGTTGGTAGATCACAAATTTTTTGTAATAAACTTCCCAACGGTTCTGTCCGGCTTTAGTGGTGTGAGCTAACCAAGCCTCAATGTCGTTCACTGGCTGGCTGAGGTTCTTTGTCTTTTCCTCACAAAAATTTAAAAAATTCGCTCGCTCGGTTTCTGAGAGAGAGTCTATAAATTCTAAATAAGTCTTATTAATCTTAGGTGTGCTGGAATCTTTATCTGGTAATACTTCTGGCTCGTGCAAGTTGCGTAGCGATCGCGCAAGTTGCGTAGCGATCGCGCAAGTTGCGTAGCGATCGCGCAAGTTGCGGTCAGGCAACAAAGTTGTCTCATCGCAACTTGTTGCCTCATCACAACTTGTTGCCTCATCACAACTTGTTGCCTCATCACAACTTGTTGCCTCATCGCAACTTGTTGCCTCATCGCAACAGTGCAAGCCTTTGGTGAGAACGTGAACCTTAACCTTAAGAAGCTCCATATCGACAAATCCCTTTTCATCCAACGCTTTGAGGGCACGGCCTACAGTGCTGCGGTGAACTGGCTTTTCTGCGGTAGATAAATCCTTGGCAATCCTTGAGGGTGATACTTCCATTCCGGTGCTGTATGGGTCGAGAGTGCGAAGGTAGTAGAGTACATCCCTCTGTGCTGGGGTTAGTTCCCGGCAGGCTCTTAGCCATTCTTCATGTTGGAGCGGGTAGAACTTCCCCTGAATCTTTGTGTCTGTCATAATATGGATAAAATGAGTTTCGCCCTTACCCGCATATGCAAGTAGAGCTAGTTTGTTGTAAAAGTCGCTAAAATTTCACAAAACTGTCACCCCAGCATCATTAAGCCAGTGTGATTTTTGCTAAATTGTATTTTCTAGACAGATTTGATAGTATTCAATAACTTGAAAAAAAGCAAGTAGTGGCAATATGGATAAACATCAAGAAATATTAATTACAGCAATTAAGGAAAGTTGCTTAACAGCAAGAGAAATTTCTGTTAGGGCTGGTGTCCACGAGAGTACTATTAGTAAGTTTCTTGATGGCAAAAACGACCTAAAAGCTGGTAATTACTTCAAAATCCTTCATGCCCTGCCAGAAAATTGTAGAATTCCAGCACTAGCGAGAATAGGAGTAGTTGAGTTAACGCCTATTCAACTAATTGAATCTGCCACACCTAAAGAAAAAGCTGAAATACTACAAGCGATTGCCGCTTGGGTATTACAACCAGGGGCCATATCTGGAAAAAATACGGATACTACAGACCTGCAAGTAGCAGTATGATAGCCTGAGAAATTTTTGATATACACTTAGGCGCTTATTGTGGTAAATAAGGGTGAGGATGATTTTTTAGAAAAATTAATGGAAAACTGCGATCACTTGGATGCCGAGGGAAAAGCTAAGTTAATCAAGCATCTGCTGGGTGAACCTGGGTTACAAGTGGTAATAGGGAGTAATCAAGTTCATGCTACGAATGTATACCAAGTTAATTTAAATAGTCCCGATCAGATATCAACAATATTGGATGCGATCGCCAAAAAAATTTCTTCCCAGAATTCCTCAGAAGATAAGACAGAGGGAGCGGATTAATTTTTAGAGGAGAAGTGGGGCTAACAAGCTTATGCCTTTAGTTCGTTTTTTGGCATGGTAGCGATGAGATACTCTTAAAGGGAAAATGCGACACCGAACAGCCCGCACAACGGACGCGCCCAGTTACCAGCGTAGGCATCGCACCTTTCACAAGAGCGATAGCACTGTAACAACTGCGGATCAGTAGCACTATTCCACAAGTGTAGTTATTGATTAGTTTTGAGGGATAATCAAAAGCTATCAGGACTTACGCAACTGGCACAAAGCACGGGCAGGTAGACAAGGGCGACAAGG